>JAOZUU010000407.1 GCA_029938515.1 Desulfobacterales bacterium
GTTGTTCGCCGCATAACGGCCCCGCCGTAAAACTGGATCGGAAACAAATTTTAAGAGAAAAATTGTCCTGATAACCCGCCCCAATTCTCGAAGAGCTAAATATAGTTTGTTTTTGGGGCTGTTGGTTGTTAGTTTTTGCAGCAACCAGGACGGCAGCACCTTACCAGTGTGAATGGACAAGACCACCTGCATCAAATCAGGCCAATGCTCCTCAATTAACTCCCAACAAACTGTGCGATTAAACCAGCCGTCAATATTCTGATAAGAAGTCGTGTCATCAGGGCGATACATTGAGACCTTGTTCCAGTTTCGCATTCTAGGCATAAGTTGAATCCCCAACAAATGAGCCAACCCAAAAACAACTTCAGATTGTCCTTGTGTGTCAGCATGAACAGTTTTCGGCTGAAGGACCGACTTGTTCTTGACCAGTCCATCCAGAATGTAGACAGCTTCCCAGACACCACAGGCAATAAAACGACTAAAAAGAGCAATGTAGGTGTCAGAAATATGATGGTAGGCAATACCTCCATAGCCGCCATATCGGATATGGCGTTCGCCCAAAAGATTATTCGTATGCAACTGATAATGTGTTCCGTCAGCGATTGAAGAAAGCCCTGTTCCCCACATGAACGGTAATGAAAAACGGGCATATTCATTGATGATGTCCTCAATGGCCGCATCTAACTTTTCATTGGTGACATGTTGCGCATTAAGCCGTCCCAGAACGCGAGCCGATATTAGACGGCTGGCATGACGGGCGGTTTGAGATGGTCCGAGGTTACAACCATAGCCAAAAACCGTGAGTAAATAGCGAAAGGTAGCGTCCTTCAATTTAGGATCAGACCCTGAGGGCGGCCCAAAATGGCGTGTATAACCTATCCAGTGATGGACATCGTGAAGAATGTCAAGTAGATGGCGTTCGGGCATTCTGGCTTTCAAAAGGGCTTCCAATTCTCTCGCTTTTTCTGGAGCAGCTAAGCGGGGCAATTTATGCAGGTGCGGTTTGCCTTCTGTATCAAAATACAGGTCGCTGTTGGCTGTATGTTTTTGATCAACCTGTTCAGCCAGTTCGGTTAATTGGGTACGAAGCGAATTAACCAATTCATCCGCTTTGGCAGGAAGGCCAACCGCCTGGCAATATGGCTCGATCAACGGTTTGCACTCCTCATGGGAAAGAAGTTGTGTCCGATAATCGGCATACTGTTCCGAACCATCCACATACAAATCGCCGCTGCGTAAATGCTCGGCTATCGTGCTAAATATGCACATCTCCAGGTGATATCGGTTATAGACGACCTCGCCATCTGCTTTTTCTTTGATTAGTGCTTGCCAGCGCGGAGTGGTGAATTCAAGAGAAATATCGGCGGGAAGATGCTCTTTTCTAACATGATGATGTTCGTGGATAAACTCAAGAGCTTGCAAAACTTCCGTACTTTGAGTCGAGGAGTTGATCTTTAATTGCTTTGTCAATCGGAAGGGAATAGCCCGATGTCTGCGGTAGGATGGTTGGAGCAGGGGCAAGTAGTTATTGTCATGATAAGCTTGCAGCATCGTACACTCTTTCTTTAATTTTTCGGCACCGCCTCTGTCATTCAATATTTGACGAACTTGTTTCCCCAGCAGCAAATCTTTATCTTTATCATCTGCTTTGTCGATCTCGTCGGCATGATGGACGACTTCGGCAAAAGTATTCACGATTAATTCGCTTAATGCCCGATGTTGATCATGAATAGCGCGTAAACGCTCTTTAGCATTATTGTGAGAGAGGCGTATTCGCTTGAGATACATGGTCGTGAGTTGGTCACGAGTGCGTACTTGCATGTAATGCAGCAGGCACAGCAGTAAGGTATACCGCCGTTCAACAATTTCAATATCCATCATATCGCCTGTTTCAAGTTGGAGAGCTTCGGCGGCAAATTGTTCAATTTTAGTGTTAGGCAACTCGACTAATAACGGCTGTGACTCTATTAAGGTTTCCAGCCAAGATAGACGCTTCTCCCATCGACGTATCTCTTTGAGGGAGGCAGATTTAGGCAATTGCTTTAGCCGATTGAAGGGATAGCGAGTCTCCTCTTCACGTTTCTCCAACAATGAGTTGAGAACAGCGATATCTTCTGGAGACAATCCCTTCATGATTTTCGTGTACAACCCTTGATGTACTTGGGTACGCAAGTGGTTTACATGCACATCCAGCGTTCGGTAAGCAGGCAATTCAAATTGTTGACGCACCAATTCTTCGATAGCAACATTGATGAGATCCGCTGGGTCACTCATGGTCAGGGCTGTTTTCTGAATCATTTCGCTAACAATATCGGCTCCGCCACTCCCATAAGGTTTTACATCTAAATAGTTACGAATAGCTTTAAGATAACGGTTGCGTGTTGAAGATGGTGTGTTGCGAAGTTTCCCTTTCACTGCTGTCAGACCAATTTTAGCGGCTATGTAATTTTTGATTTGCTTGGGTACAGACTCGATTTTAGGCAGATAGCCTAACTTTTGAAATGTCTTCAATAAAATGGTGAAAGACAATTTCCCCACTCTGGTATTAGCCAAAGCCTTCCCCAGTATGATATCTTCTTTTGTTGGGGTATAGAATGCTTCCAATTCTTGCTCTGTTAGTGATTGCTTAAATCTAGGATAGGCGGTGCGTTCAATTGATGTCATAATTCACTAAAAACCCTCGTTTTTTGTTTAACAAATCTTGATTGTAAGTCACGGTTATTCATACAATAATAACTATAATATAATATCTCTGACAATACTTTTGGTGAATTTTATGAAACAAAACCGCACAGTCGCCTATTTACGAGTCTCTACACAAAAGCAGGACTTAGAAAAAAACAAGGCTGATATTCTTCGTCTGGCAAATAATAAAAAATTAGGGCATGTTGAATGGGTCGAAGAGAAGGTATCTGGCCGAGTTTCTTGGCGTAAACGAGAATTAGGACGGTTGCTGGAAGAATTGGAGATGGGCGACAATTTAATCGTGAGTGAACTATCCCGCTTGGGACGTTCAATGCTTCAATGTATGGAAATTCTCTCAATCGCAACAGATAGAGGGGTTCATATTTATGCGGTGAAAGGGAATTGGCAGTTGGATGATTCGCTCCAATCCAAAATCCTGGCAATGGCTTTTACGATGGCGGCCGAAATTGAACGAGATTTAATCAGTCAGCGCACTAAAGAGGCACTGGCTGCACGAAAACGCAGTGGCAAACCTATTGGCCGCCCCAAAGGGAGCGGCAAAAGTAAACTTGATAAGCATCGGGGTGAGATTGAGAGATTACTCGCTGAAGGTTCTACGCAGAAATATATTGCTAACCGCTTTGATACGACAGAGACAAACTTGAGCAGGTGGTTGAAGAAGCACGGACTGAGGCGAAAAACGGTTAAAAGCACCTGAAATTGGGCGTGAATCAGGCTATTTCTATCGAGTGCTGGTAACTTTCTGTATGTATCCCGAATTTACCCGACGCTTGGAGCTTTCGCGGGTTTCAAAAAGAGTATGAAGCGCGGCGGGAGCGTCATGGAA
>JAOZUU010000408.1 GCA_029938515.1 Desulfobacterales bacterium
ATTTCCTAAAGCAGCTCGTATCATTCAGGAAAGAATAATTTTGAATTTTCTTCTTCCCTGTATTCGATAAATCGTGAAATCTCGATCAATTGTTGCAATGGTATTAAGGTTGAGTTTTTCCGCCAGATACACAAGGCACGAATCGGCAAAATCCATTGGCAGATCACGGTATTTTTCTGTTAGTTCTTTTAGTCTTTCAAAATCATTATTTCCGAAATGTTGAAGTTCAACTGCCCCCCTATGTACCCATTCAAGAAAGTCTATCTGTGCATTTCGGTTAAAATCTAGTAAGTACAAAGTTTCGGTAATGGATGCAAGCGTTGTAACCAGGGAATATTTGTTTGTTTTTATGAAATTAACAGCATCATGATGATACTTATCCGATGCGTCAAAAAGGGCTATTAACGGGCCGGAATCAATAAGGATTTTTTTCATTTATTTTTAGCCTTAATTTTATTTTTTATAAGCTCCTTCCTGTCAGTTGACAGATTGTTAAAGCCACTTGAATATTTGCCAAATAAACCTTCTCCAATCTCCCACGCATTTGGCTTGCTAAGTTTGCCAAGATACTCATGGATACTCTTGCGAATTAATTCCGATTTAGTTAGGCCAAGAATTTTTGCTGTGTTATTAACAGCTTGTTCTAACTTCGGATCGAGTCTTATTGTAATCATTTTTGCACCTCCGTATTACATGCTGTAATACATGGCCAAAGCGGTGTCAATTTATTTTTGCGCGAATCCTTTGCGCGATTTGATGCAATCGGTAAAAAAATCAAAATTCGTTAATCACCGTCACACCTGTTCCACCGAAGTTGTCCATATTAGCGAGCGCTTCTAATGATTCTTCCAGACTGATTGTTTTTCCAATCAGCTTTTTCGGACATAACTTCCCTGCTTGAATCATTGCCAGCAATACGGAATATTTATGAGCTTGCATGCCATGACTTCCCAGAATTTCGAGTTCATTGGCAATGACCTTATCCATTGGAACGGCAGGATGGCAGTGGTCGGCTGTCATCAATCCAACCTGAACATGCTTACCGCGTTTTCTCAAGTTGGCGACCGAGTTAAAACAAGTAACGGGACTGCCGAGTGCATCGATGGAAATATGGGCACCGCCCTGGGTAATATCCAGTATGTTTTCGACCACATCTTCTGTTTTTGTTGCATTGACGATCGCAACCGCACCAATTGATCGGGCAAAATCGAGTTTCTCATCTTTAATGTCAATCGCAACCACATTTGCACCCAGTGCGTTGGCAATCATAATCGCAGATAAACCGACCCCTCCGCAGCCATGTACGGCCACCCATTGTCCGGCAGAGACTTTGCCCTGATCGACGATTGCCCGAAAGGAGGTCGCAAAACGGCACCCCAGACTCGCCGCCGTGACATAATCAATGTCATCCGGCAAATGTACCAAATTGACATCCGCATAATCAATCGCGACATACTCGGCAAACGAACCCCAATGCGTGAACCCCGGCTGGAATTGCCGATCACAAACTTGATGGTTTCCCGAGGCACATTGGGGGCAAGCCCCACACCCACAAACAAACGGAAGGGTAACCCTGTCACCAATCTGCCATCGGACGACATCTTTCCCAATCGCTTCAATAACTCCGGAAAGTTCATGACCCGGAACATGAGGCAACGTAATATCCGGATCATGCCCCATCCATCCATGCCAATCGCTTCGGCAAAGTCCGTTTGCTTTTACTCGAATGACAACACTACGTTTTGCCGGAGTTGGATCGGGCACATTTTGAATCGTTAATGGTTTTGCAAATTCTTTATAAACGACTGCTCTCATATCGCTATCCCTTTCGACTCATAGTCACTTTTTACCATCAGAATTAAGGATCACCAAAGTTACCTTCAAGACATATTATTGGCCACGGACCCACACAGACTGACTCAGACTATTTTTAAAAAAAGGGGGATACGAATGGGAAGACCCGTCTGTGTCTGTCTGTGTGGGTCTGTGGCTAATTTGATAAAACTACAAAGAACAAAAATTTACTTCAAGAGCGTTCGCGTTTTTTTGAAGGCGGCAAGGAATTGTTCAAACTGGTCCGCATACATGCCGGCGGTTTCGCGGCGCGGCTCAACAATCGCCTGGATAGACAATAACTGTTCAAAATCATCATAAGAAAGCATGCCCAGGCGTTGAAAGGCCAGGAATGCGCCGCCACGGGCAACGGTATAGTCCGGTTCCGCTACCCGATGAACCGGCAATTGAAAGACATCGGCCATAATTTGCGCCGTTTCCGCGGATTGAGCGCCGCCGCCATAAAAAAGCAGGTGAGAAAATGAGCGTTTGGCAAATTTTTCAACGGCCCTTCCCAGCCAGTGCAAATTGAACATAACCCCCTCGACAGCCGCCTTGGCCAACGCCTCCCGTGTCGTATCAAGTGACATATTCAAGATACCACCTCGCATCTTGATATCTTCAACCGGGGCCGTTGAACCGGCCAACCAGGGCAGGAACATCAAACCATTACTACCGGGCGGTACGGAAGCCAATACCTTATCAAGCGCAGCAAACTTTTCATCAACACCATGATCCGCAAAACTATCATTGGGATAAATTAATTTTTCCAGGAAAAATTCCACCACTTTTCCGGCCAGGCCATTTTCAGCGACGATGAAATAGGTGTCGGGAATAGGAGAAGGCGCGCTGACGACTAAATGCTTCAAATCGGTTCGCTTGAAATCAACGTGGGTAATAATGACGCCGGTGGTGCCAATGCTGATTACGCCATGCGTTCCCTTGAAGGCGGATGTGGCCACACCTCCGGCCTGGGCATCATTCACGCCGGTGACGATCTTCGTTTTTGGAGATAGTCCCAATTCCTGCGCTACCTCAGACAAAATGACGCCCGCAATGGCATCCTTGGGAATCAACTGCGGCCACTTCTTGCGATCAATGCCGGAATAGGAAATGAGCTTGGGATGATACGTGGCCTTATCCGGCCGCCGATTATCGATTCCAAGCATCAGCAACGTCGTACATTGATTGGCGGTTGCCCGCCCGCAGAATTTCATGGTCAAAAAGTCTACCGACTCCAAAAAAGTGGCGGTGCGCTCATAAACGGCCGGATGGGCATATTTGATGAACCGCATGTGGGAAACGGAATCGATACCAGATTTAAGAGGAGGAAGACCGTGTATGCGCAGCCATTGAAACTGTTTCCATAAATTATCCCTTTTAAATCCACCATAGCGACAAAGTTTGTGCGGGGCGCCCCGGCTGTCCAGATGCATCACCATATTCATGGTGGGGTTGCCGGAAGCGTCAACCGGCACAATGGATGAATATTGCCCGACGCAGATCAGCCCGACAATGGACCCTGCCGCTACGCCCGCTGTTGATACCACCCGCCGCACCAGTTGTTTAACCGTTGACCAGACGACCACCGGGTCTTGCTCAACGCCATCATCGCCAATGTAGATGAGTTGTAAAGGGGATGAAGCGGAAGCGGCTATTTCTCCTTTTTGACTGACCAGACAGGCTTTCACGTT
>JAOZUU010000409.1 GCA_029938515.1 Desulfobacterales bacterium
AAGCGTCAATATGGATGGCACAAATTTCAAAAAAATATGCGATAGCGGCGGCTCATATGCAGTGGGTATGTTTTTTGTTCCAAAATAGACTAAAAACAGCAGCTTGTTTTTTAGTCTTCGTTTATGTTTAATCCATTTAAACTTAGATCAGCAATCTTAGAATACGTAAAGCATTGCTGATTTCTCCAACAAAGTTGAAATTATCAATCGTTATAAAAATTTATGATATCATCTTTCCCGGTTCTCAGGCTGCTGGTGATGCTATCTGCTATGTATATGTAACCCGGTGGGATTTATTGTTATTTTGATATTCCAATTATATCTCAGGCACCAGGTTTGAAGTTACTGAAGTAATTTAAGGTTTGGAGTTGTCACAATTAAGCCCTCAATCCACCCTCTGTAGACCGAGATTTAAAATATCCCTGATTTTTATCTAGTTACATTCCATATTTACCTATAATTTTATCCTTTATAATGTCAAATTTACCTTGATTTTTATCATGCTATAACAATTAACATCTAAGTTCGCCTTTTTCGCTCAACTAGAAAAACTCTCCCCAAACACTTCCAACGCAGGATTGCGAATTCTATCGTCATCGTAATCCAGAAACCGGCCGCTGAATTCCCGAGGTGCATAAAGCGCCAGCCAGGCGATGGAGCGGGCCGGAATCGAGGGCGGCTCCAGTTCTCCGCGGTCTTTGAGCTGCCGGTAATAGGCAATCTGTTCGGCCGGCATGGCGTTGTCGTTCTCATTGCGAAGGACGGCCTGCATGTTGGTATCCACAACACCGGGCCGCACAGTTAGTGCGGTCACTTCGGTTTCCTCTGCATCCAGAACCCGGGTAAAATGATTCAGGGCGGCCTTGCTCGTACAATAGGCACTGACGGTTTCCAGCGCCAGATTGGCGGCGCCGCTGCTCACATTTACAATCCGTCCGTTTTGCCGACTTAAAGCGGCAGTAGCGGCCCTGATCAGATTGAACGGACCGATCAAATTCACTTCTATGTTGTATCGCCATTCGGCGGGATCGGTCCGGGCGATGGCAGAAATCGGTTGAACAATACCGGCATTATTCACCACCGCATCAATCCGCCCGAAACGGTCCAACGTTTTGTCAACGGCTTTGCGGCAGGCATCGTATTGGGACACATCCGCCCTGCATACCAGAGGCTCACCACCCAGACGTCGAACCTCGTCGCCCGTCTCATTAAGTTTTTCTTCCGATCGGGCGATAAGCGTGACCGCCGCCCCTACTTTGCCCAGCCAGCAAGCCACAGCCGCCCCCAGCCCGCGCGACGCACCGGTTACGATGGCTACTGGAGTGTTATTCATAACAGGTAATTCAGACCTCATAATTTACTCTGAAAACAGCTCTTTTTATTTTGCAAATGCGGCATAAATCCATAATTATAACCACTTAACCAATCAACTAATCAACCAATCAACGATATCTGTACTAAGGACAATCCGTCAATCCAAATTTTGCGACGAAGATTGCTAAATTAATGTCCATTGCATCTTCAGCATATAAAACCAGGTCGGAGCCATCGATATCTCCATCAAAATCGATATCGGCATCGCAGGCGTAAGGGGCGTAAATTATTTCTTCGGAAAAATCGCTCTCGCCAAACTCGTTGTAAGCGGTTATAGCAATATAATATGACTTCAGATCATCAAGGTCGACAAGTGTATATTGGGGTTCAGCGCCGGCATCTATTTTAGTGGAGTAGTTCCCACTTTCAAGGCCATAATATATATAGTAGCCTGTCACCGAAACCTGGTCATTGTGATCCCACGCCAGTGTTACCTCGGCGGAATGGGAATGCTGGGCGAACATGGTTGAGAATAGGATTGTTAGTATCAGTCGGAAAAATAGAGAAAATAAGCTTTGGCGAGATAAACAGACAGAGAAGCGAGCTTTGAGTGTCACCAGCATCTGAAATACTATTTTGCAGTACATTGTGATTCGATATCCCTTCTTCCATGATTTTTTTTTCAACTCAAAGAAGAAGCAAGATCTGCAATTAATATTCCAGTTTTTTAACCGCTTGAATTATCAATATTTCATGAAATTTTCATCTCTGACAATATCTTTCGATTATACAAAAGTAAACACCCGCTGTTACTATTTATATACACATGCTGATATAAAGGAACCTATGTAACGCCATCGCTAAAAGGAATTCTTTGGATTTTAAAAAGGACGGAGCGAAGCGACATCAATAAATATTCAATCTTCAATCTTCAATCTTCAATTCAGCCTTGTCCGGGTTATCGCTTCAAGTCTAAAAGCCCCCTCACTTCATCCGGCCGGGTTTTACCGACTGCATATTTCATATATTCTATCACCAGGGCCGATTCCATTTCGTCTTTCGACATCCGGGCCCAGTGGTTTTTCTTTTTGAATAGAAATGAAGGCAGTTTTTTGGCGTGCCCATTGCCCCCATTATACCTGTTTTGCAAAATGCCGGAATATTTCTTCATTTTGGATCTCAGGGTGTCTTCGGAAAACCCCCTGATCCGAGAAAAATCGCCGACCATTGATTCCACCGATGGCAGTAAAGGATATTCCAAAATCGCTTTCATCGGTTTTGCAAAGCGTTTCAGACCGCTGTAAATATGCTGCCTTCGCACCATGTTGATTCCGGACCAGCCGGCCCGAAGCCATTTAAACACGGCGCAGCGAACCCTCGTGGCGGCCGGGTCAACCTCATCATATATATTGATGCCGCTGGACTCATACATATATGATTTAGCCCATCCCAGAGCGGGGAGGGTGAGTCCGGGTTTGCCGGAATAAAAATAGTCCCAATCATCGTCCGCGCCCAGTACATACCCTTTTTTGCCGACGGTGGAGACATCCACCTGTTTGGAAACGGTCACCAGGATGTTGCGTTGGCGATACTTAAAAAGAAGTACGGTTTGGTAAATGTTGTACGCGTAGTAGGCACCCGAATGGGTGTCCGGTGTAATTTCCATATGCTGAAGACCTTTGATAACAACCGGAGAATCAAGCCGATCCAGGTATCGCCCGATAGGAGGCGGTGATTGCCGGTTCTTCCGGGTGTCCAGCCAGTAGAGCAACCGCACCGAAGAAGGTACGGTAGCGATATAGGGAATATCGGGATTAAACGAATATGCCACGATCTTCTTAAGATTTTCATGAATATCAAATTCATAGTAGGCTGAAGGAACGCCGAGTACGCTGTCTGCATAATACAGCGCAGCATCCTTGCCAGGTTGGTTGATGAAATCCAGTACTGCGCCAACCTTTTGAGGATCAAAAGCGACTGTTCTATCGGGATCGGCAAGATCGAGAAAATGATGGAGTCCGGCAGAAAGGGCTTGTGGAATTTTTACCTCCTCAAGGCTTTCATCCGCCTGGGACTCGACCGGTAAAAAAAGGCACATTGTCCATATCAAGGCAATTATAATAGATATTCTTTTGTGGTAACCGTTCATAGGTTCAGGGTTCAACGTTCAGGGTTAAGGACAAAGAAGGCATTAAAGACCCGAA
>JAOZUU010000410.1 GCA_029938515.1 Desulfobacterales bacterium
TTTTGGGACGATCCATGGAAAAAATTGAGATCATATTAACGCAAAAAAGGAGGAAGGTTTGATGAAAAAGAAAGTGTTCAAATCAATTGTCCTGGCAGTCACCCTCATTTTTTCTGGCAGCGGTATCGCTATGGCCGGTGATGCGGAGATGGAACAGCTCAAGCAGCAGGTACAGCAGTTGACCAGGAGTATGGCCGAGCTTGAACAGGATAAAAAGGCTGAAGAGGCAAGTGAAGAATCAGAAAAGAAGCTTTCGCCCTTACCCCGGATGTTCAATATATGGTTGATGATTATTTCGATACCCGCATTTTTCAAGGTCTCAACGAGGTCATCGGCTTGATGAACGCTTGCGCTGATCAGCAACCCACCCGAAGTCTGGGGATCAAAAAGAATTTGTCAAATAGAAAGCATCGGTCTTTTAATTCAAAGCGGGTTTTGATACACTCCATTATAAGTAAATCGATTTTTGTTTGTAATGGAATAAGAGTCCAAAGTTCTCGTAACATACTGAAATAATTAAACCACGACCCATTCCCCCTTGAGGGGGGCCGGGGGGGTGTCTTTCGTTGTATTTCCATGAGTTACATCCCCCTAATCCCCCTTCAAAGGGGGACTTTAAATAAGTTTGGACTGTCGAATTAATGGGATCTCGCAGTTTATTTCCAGATTTAACATGTATCAATCGATTTCATGATATTCATACGGCTGGATTAATTCAACCCTGATGGACAAAAAACCATCATATGAAACGATGTCCGACGAGCAACTGGTACAATTATCATTAAAGGACCAGAATTCCTTTTATTATTTAATTGAACGATATGAACCCAAAATATTACGTTATATCAAACGGATAACAAATATCAGCCCGGAGGAATCGGAGGATCTGCTGCAAGAAATTTTTATCAAGGTATATCGCAACCTCAACCGTTTCAACCGAAAGTTAAAGTTTTCAAGCTGGGTTTATCGTATCGCCCACAATGAAATAATTAATCAATATCGAAAGAAAAAATCTTATTCGGCGACAATCGATTCATTTGCTGAAAATGATGATACTGATTATCTGGCCGGATTTATTGGTGAAGCGCTCGATATTGACAATGATTATATATCCAGAGAGAATGCTGAAAAAGTGAGGGCGGCGCTCGCCAAGCTTCCGGATAAATATCGTGAAGTACTTATCCTGCGCTATTTTGAAGACCAGAGCTATAGGGAGATTAGCGATATCCTGCGTAAACCAGCGGGGACGGTCGCTACCCTGATCAATCGGGCCAAATCGAAATTTAGAAAAATTGCTAAACAACATCAACTTGAAAACTTGATATAGAGTCATGACGGATACAGGCCAAAAGATACTTCAAAAGATTAAGGAAGATAATGTCCGCCCCTATCCGAAATCGCGTTTTTTATTCAGGCGCTCCGTGATCTGGACCGTATTTTTCCTTTCAATCCTGTTGGGAAGTGTTGCCTGCGCTATCGCCATGTTCCAGCTAAGGCATGCCGAGTGGGATTTATATCAACACTTCAGTCATAGCCTGATCGAGTTTGCATTGCTGGTAATACCCATCTTCTGGCTGATCTTTTTATTGGGATTCACCGGATTTGCCTATTATTATTTTCGGCGCACGGAACAGGGATACCGCTATCGCACGGTATGGATAATATCCGGCAGTATTGTTCTTTCAATCATTGGCGGCGGGTTTTTATACACTACCGGATTACCGGAAAAACTGGAACCGATATTTTTTGACAAAGTGCCTTTTTATCGAGAATGGCAGGCGCGCAAGCAACGTGTATGGATGTCGCCCGCGCAGGGATTGCTCGCCGGCAGAATTACAAAGATGATTTCAGGCCGGAAGATACGGATTGAAGATTTACAGGGGAATTATTGGGAGGTTGATATCGTGGATACAATCTGGCGGGGCCGGTTGAAACCAGCTATAAACCTGAAGATAAAAATCCTCGGACATACAAAAGGAGAAAGTGGGTTTGTCGCCACTGAAATTCGGCCATGGCGAGGGCAGGGACACAGGATGCGTGCTTTCAAAGGGAAAGGCGGACATGAAAAAAATCTTCTGAAGCCAAAATAAATCAAGGTGCCATTTCTGTAAATCATTTGTAAAAACAGATAGCTAAAATTAAAAAGGACTGGTTTTTGTCAGCCGGTCCTTTTTTATTTTAAAAAAGTGAAAGAAAAATTTCAATCCATTCGTACTAACAAATGAAAGGTCAATATTAATATCACAATAAGGAGAATCCAAAATGAAAAGATTAATGAATGTCACGGTTTTTTGTTTGTGCCTGCTGATTGCCGCAACGGTTGCAGACGCAAAGGGGACGAGGAGTAATAATGGAAATAAACGAGGCGATGCCGGTTTAGCGGCGGTGATCGCTAACCTGCCTGTCCAGGAATTAAGTGCCGAGGAAAAAACTGGATTAACCAAAATGCGCGAGGAGGAAAAACTGGCACGGGATGTCTATCAGGTGCTGTATGAGCAGTGGGGATTGAATATTTTCAGCAATATTGCCCGGAGTGAACAACGCCACATGGACGCCATCAAATCTCTACATGATAAATACGGCCTGATAGATCCGATTACCGATTCCTCGATTGGTTTTTTCACTGATGATGCAATGCTGGAACTCTATACCAATTTGGTTGAAAAGGGAAAGATATCCATAGTAGATGCACTCCAGGTTGGGGCCACCATTGAGGACCTTGATATCAAGGACCTGTATGACTTCCTCGAACAGACCGACAATTCGGACATTAAAGCCGTGTATCAGAACCTGGTTAAGGGCTCCAGGAATCATTTGCGGGCCTTCAGTTCCCAGCTTTCCATGAATGGTGCAACCTATGAGGCTCAATATCTGAGCGCTGTTGAAATTGAAGAAATTATCAACGCTCCCAAAGAACGGGGCAGAGTTGATGAAAATGGTCAGCAGGTAACCAGCCCTGGACGTATGGGTGCCGGTAAGGGAATTAGCACAACAAGCCTGGCACAATCCAGTTATGTGGATGCTGATGGTGATGGAGTTTGTGACAATAAAGGCGCTCGAATAGCGGGTGCCGGAGATGGCCGGGGTAAAGGTAATGGTGCGGGTAACAGAGGCAAGGGTTTTCGCAGAGGCGCCAGGGATGGGAGCGGTCAAATGGGCCGGACAGGCGCTGAAAGGCCTAATTATGTGGATGCCGATAACGATGGCATCTGCGACAATTCAGGTGTTAAAATCCCGGAAAATTAAATTGGGTAACTGCTCCGGGACCAAAGGTTTCCGGAGCAGGAACGTTTACGCTACCTGACATGTTCGAGAAATCAATCGTCTGAAGCGTCATTTCAATGGGCATAGCTTTTAGGTCCGTTTCTAAGCCCTTCATCTCAATATAAGCCCTTATGGCTAATCATATAAATTCGGCGTTCCTCGACATCACAGACCCGCAGTTTTAAGACCTTACCAATCCACATACCGCGCCCCTGGCTATTAATCTCAGCATCAGTCGATTTCCAGGAT
>JAOZUU010000411.1 GCA_029938515.1 Desulfobacterales bacterium
GGATTGTCATGATGCGCAAAATCAACGGGCAGGATTTCAAAGGAAGTACGGCATGCCACTGTCGATCCTTTTTTCTTCAATCCCACAAGGTCGTTTATGCGGCTTGGGGGATTATTTATGACTGTTTGTCCCATTTTTTCCACCTCTTTCCAGGGTCAGGTTACAATATTTCAATCGTAACAACATGCCCTCTGTTGTTTATTTCAAATATTACAGAAGATAATATTGAAATTAGATGAATAGTGAAACCTTGCTTTGTCCCGCTTCCTGGAGGAATTTGGCCACACCCCCCACAATCGCATTCGGGTAGTCAATCATTTCTTCCGGCTTGAAGCCCATGAGGTCCATGGACATTTCGCAGATGACGATCTCGACACCGGAATCGGCGGCTATATCCATAAGATCTTCCAGTGAAAGGACATTTTTTTTCTTCATCAGCGATTTCATCATGCGGGTGCCCATGCCCAACATGTTCATATTGGAAAGCTTCAGGGCGCTGGGACCATTGGGAAGCATCTTCCCGAACATTGTGGCCATCAGGTCTTCTTTTTTGACCGTCTTTTTTTTATCCCGCAGAGCCGTGATGCCCCAGAAGGTAAAAAACATGACGACCCTTTCATACATGGCGGCTGCACCGACAGCGATGATGAAAGCCGCCAGTACCCGATCGAGGTCCCCGCTGAGCACTACCATGGAGAGCTGGTCATCGGGCGCACTGTTTTTCAGGTCGTCGATTTGTGACTGGAGCCCCTCTATCTTTTTTTCAAGATCGGTTACTCTTTTTTCCATCATTACACTCCTATTATTTATACCCCAATCCAAGCTCCTATAAACAGGCATCGGTTCGCAACGATCATAGACCATATTGTCTCAAATAGGGGTGCAAAATCACTGCACTACTCGAAAAAGCGCTCTTCGTACTTAATATCCGCTTGATCGAACTCTTGGTATAGAAGCGCTAATCGTTGGTTGGCCACCACAACCGCATTCGGTTTTTCTTCAATTGCCTCTTTGGTCGCGTAGCAACCCACACATCGCTGATAACTTCCGGCTCTTCCCAAAGTTGTGACCGTAAACTCGCACATCAGGAAAGTTTGCTGTTTGCTTTCATGGGCAAAATGCTCAACGGCGGAAACGGACTCCAGGAAAATCTCAACCGATACCGCATTGCCCTCTTTGGCGATGTTGATATAGTCGTGAATGGTCAGCAGGGGGGCTTTTTCTTCTTCGTGGTGGAGGTCATCAAACTTAACCATCATATCCTGTAGACTGAAGATGCGATCGGCCACTTCGATGCCGCCCTGTCGCATTCTGTAAAAATCGCGCTGCAGGTAACGGTTGGCAATCATGACCGCCTGGGACACATGCGGACACAGGTTGTTGGGGCACCCCCTGGCGTAACATTTTCTGAACATGTAAGCATTGTCGTCGATTTTTCCAATGTACCGACACAGAAAAATGTGGGCCTGAAACTGATGTTTTTGATGAACAAAGTCAACCGGCAATATCTCAAAGGAGGGTTCACAGGTGACTTCCAATCCCGACTTTTTAAGTTCAATAAGATCGGTAACACGTTTGGGTGGGTTATTTATCGTACTGTCTTGCATGACTAACCTCATTTTTCTTTCAGATCAGGCTGCAGGTTGAGCGTATCCGGTCTTGCTCTGGATATTATTTGTGGTTGCAGCATCCGGGCTTGGTAGCTTGTGATAGGGTCATCAAAAATATGTTTTCGTAACAATTTTACTGGATTCCCGCTACTGCGGAAATCCAGCCGTTACTATCCGAACGCATTGAGAAGTAAGGATTTATTGCGTTGGAGTAATAATTAGTATGTTAAAATTGAATTCGCTTCAAGGGTTTTTATTACCACTTCGGCGCCTGCTATGGTTGTCGATCCTTCAATAAGATCGGATTCATCCATGGCACGCTCCTTAATGCAGGGGCCGCAAACCTTTAATTCGCCGCCAAGCTCAAGAAAATCGCCAACCAATTTTTTCAGAGGGGGAAACCCTCCCGCATGGACCAGCTTATCAGCGAACCCTTT
The DNA here is from genome assembly GCA_029938515.1 of Desulfobacterales bacterium. Taxonomy (GTDB): domain Bacteria; phylum Desulfobacterota; class Desulfobacteria; order Desulfobacterales; family QNYZ01; genus QNYZ01. The sequence continues at coordinate 2,048 of JAOZUU010000411.1, forward strand.
TAAGGCAAGAAAAACACCGGCTCCCTGTAAAATTACGGTTACTTCCACATCCATGCTCAAAGCTGCATTGGCCATCACAAAGGGCATAGCCGCTTTTTCCGGGCAATCGCTTGCGTGGGTTGCTATGCACACCATTTTTTCTACTTCGGCCATCAGTGCTACCTCCTTATAGAGTTAAATAAAACATTATCTGAAAACCTATACAATATACGTTATCCAGTAAAATCAAAACACACAACGACAAATCAGTGCGGAGAGGTCTTCCACCTGGGCGCCTTCCTTTTTTAGCGCACCGAGGCAAATAGGACACATGGCCACGAGCGGCTCCCCGGTTGCCTGAAGCTCTTCGAGGCGTCGATCGACGACCTCTTTCGAAAGCTTGGGAGATATGGATTCCGCCGGTCCCCCGCAGCAGCTGGTAAACTCTCCTGAATTCCTCACCTCGACGCACTCAACTCCCAGCCCCGAAAGAACTTTTCGGGGGACGTCCGACAGCTCCAGGTACCGGCCGTAAAAGCAGGGGTCATGAAGGGTCACGCGACGCAGGCCGTTGTTCGAGGTCAGGTTGAGCAATTCAAAATAGGTTTTTACTTCAAAACTCTCACCAATGTATTTTGGATAGAGCACTTTCAAGGCATAGGTGGTGTGCGGATCCACCGTGATCAATTTTTTAATGCCGGCCTTTTTCAGTTTGCCGGCGACATATTTCGCATGCTTGATAAAGTTTTCCTGATCTCCCAGATCATACAGTAAAATTCCGCTGTAATCATCCAGATCCGGGCGATAAGTAAAATCAACCTGCGACTTTTGGAGGATTTTAACAATATTTTCCAGTATCTGGCTGGATTTTTTCTTTTCCGAAGGCGATGTGATCAGGGCCAGCCCGATTCCCGATAGATACTTGGGAACATACCTGCCATAAGGGACATAATCGGCCCATTTGGAGTTCTCGTATTTTTCCAGATAGCTGGTGGCCTTTTCGATAAATGGTACAAACTGGTACATCAATCCGGTAAACAGGAGGGTATCGCTGTTATGACTCATCGTCGCCTTTTTCCACCAGCGATTGGACATAAATTTCGGTATCCCGAAAGGGCCTCTCGTCTTTCTGACATTGTCAGCAAGTAACTCTATGATATCCTTTGGATTATACATTTCAGGATTTCCTCCAGTGGTCGACCACAAACCGTTTCAAGCTTAAAATGACTTCACCGGGATCGGCTTCCCGCGGGCAGGTCCGGGTACAGAGCCCACAGTGCAGGCAGCGCCACAGCTCCTGGGAACTTTCCAAAATTCGATCCTCGGCGCCCAGTTGAAGGTAGCGAATCATTTTTCGGGGGAAATGCTCATAGATCAAAGGACATATGGCCGCACAGGTTCCACAGTTAAAGCATTCCAGCGCGGTGTCATCTCCAAAGCGCTTCATTTTTTCGGCAAAATTCGGATTTACTAACATCATTTT
>JAOZUU010000412.1 GCA_029938515.1 Desulfobacterales bacterium
TCAACCGGAATAATTTTAGTTCCTGTGGACAGCAAATAGTCAATTTCAGCCGAAGCGCCTCTTTTTTCTCTATGCCAGTAGTGTATTTCAGGTTCTTCCCACGGCATTGTGAGGTTTAACATCTGCTGTCCCACAAATTGTTCCGCCAGCGCGCCTGAATTAATGATAAGCACATTTTCAAAGTCCGACAAATCGCTTAACCGCAATGATAATGAAGCTGAATAAAGCCCGGTATCAAGAAATATTGATTTGAATTTTTTATCATTTCTCTGGGCATTTAATGGTATTCCATTACCATCGCTATGATAGACTAAAGTGATTATTCCTGCTGACGATAGCTGTTTGATTGCTTTTGATAGATTCGCGGGCTTTTCATATCTGTCTATATTGACATAGCGAATTTTATTTCCAATGAGCCGGGGAAGTTTGCGAAATACGGATCGTAAATGCGCTGGATTGGCTTTTTTCCCGTATTTGCTAAAATCTGCTTCATATGTTTGCCTTATATTATTATGGCACCGTTGAATCTGAATGAGATCCTTTTGTTTCACCCATAAATCGACCGCCTCGGGCATCCCCCCCACGATGAAATAATTTCTCAGATAGGTCAGGCATTTTTGATGAATTGAATCGGGAAGTAAGGAATTCAGGGTCAAGGAATTGATATAATCAAGAAGTTTGTGCTCCGAAGAGGCCATGAGATACTCTTCATAACTTAATGGACCGAGAAACATGAATTCAATTCGACCCACCGGCATCGAGAGCTGGCTTTCTGAAAGTAAAAAGCCAAGTAGGGATCCGGCTGCGATGATATGTAGTTCAGGAATTTTCTCGTAAAAATAACGTAAAGTCGGCAACACTTTGGGCGCGTTTTGAATTTCGTCTAAAAATAAGAGGGTCTCTCCGGGTATAATGTTAATACCCTTTTCTGCTTCAATTAATTGAATAATTTCATTAACACTATTGGTTTGAAAAAGAGATTCGCTTTCAGGCGTTTCATCAAAATTAATTTCGACAAAATTTCGAAATTCCTTTCCAAACTCACGTGCCAACCATGATTTTCCTACTTGTCGCGCACCTCGGATGATTAGCGGTTTACGATCGATTCGATGGCGCCATTCCAGAAGGTATTCTATTTTTTTTCTGTACATGGTTTATCCATATGATAGAATAGCAAAAAAATCAAGGTCAATTATTAACAAATAATAATATATTACGGGTAATAAATTCAAATATTGAAATAAATACTGGGTTAAATATGTCTCAATAGGCAAATTTAATGCAGGATTCTTTACTGAAACCGCATTGGTTTCCCCAACCCCCGCGCACAGATTGCCATTAATAGGATGATTAGCCCTCCGGAAAGAAAAGCCAATCGGTATGTACCGGTGAAATCGAAAGAAAGGCCGCCGATGTAGGGACCAACAGCAGAGCCGATCCCCCAGCTGACCATTAGAACGCCCATCACCTGACCGACTTTCGATAATCCAAAAAACATCTCCCACCAAGGCTGCCAGGGGTGGATCAATGCCACCATAGGCAACGCCGAACATAACGGCAAAGAGATAACATTTCCCCATCTGATCAGCCCACGACAGCCATAGCATGGAGATAGCTATGAGCAGGGCAAAACCGATGATGACTTTTCTTTTTTTTACCCGATCCGCCACAAAACCAGCGATCAGTCGTGACGGGATGGATGCGACGGTCATCTGGCTTAGAACGGCGGCTGTCCGAAACGGAGCGATACCGAGGTCTTCGATGGCAGGAACGATATGTCCCATCACAACGGTGCCCAGGCTGCCGCCAGCACCGATAATCCCCAATGCACCAGCCCTGTGACTCGATTTTCACCCCATAGTCCTGCCTGTGAGCAGCGCGCAGGCAGGTGATAAACAGCTGGGATCCCATCATCGCGTTCAGTCTAATTTGAACTTAAAAAGTGAACACGTATTATTTTAAAAATACCGGTTGACATCGTGGCGCAAGGCAGATATATCAGAATCGCATGGATTGAACCGGGTAGAGACTTGTGGCCTGCATCGGTGGATGTGCAACATGTTGTTGTTCTTTCCAGCCCCCCCCCCAATAATCAGGGTTGCATATCTTTTTAGTAAAAAATGGGTTATTATTAATTGGGCTATTTGTCGGGTGCTTCCACGAAAAATGTTTAGTTCAGTTGAAACCAAGGCGTCGGCTATAGGCTTTCAGATAATTTTTTTGATCCGACGGCGGTGGGCTAAAGGGAGGCGATCGATAACGCAGCCCAAAAACTTTATTTGGAAAACTATAACAATCATTGAACTGGTAAAACCACACCATACCAAAGGAGGAAAAAATGAGTGACATGTTTAAATTAAAAAAACTGGCGGCGGCGGGAAAGATGTCCCGGCGCGAATTTATGGGTGCGGCGATTGCCGCCGGTGTCAGTGTATCGATGGCCGGCACGATTTTTTCTTCGGTGGCACATGCCGCAAGCCCGAAAAGGGGCGGCCATTTTAAATGCGGTCTGGGAGCCGGTTCAACAACGGATTCGCTCGACCCGGGCACCACCACCCACACCTATACCCAGCTTATCAACCATGCGACCTATAACTATATGACCGAGTTAGACCAAAAGGGCGAATTGATCCCGGAACTGTCGACTGGCTGGGAGGCATCGAAAGACGCAAAGGTTTGGAGATTCAAACTGCGAAACGGGGTGACGCATCATAATGGTAAAACCCTTGATACCGATGACGTCATTGCATCAATCAACCATCATCGCGGCAAAGACTCCAAGTCGGCCGCCAAACCGATTGTAAAAGCCATCAACACCATTAAAGCCGACGGCAAGGACACGGTGGTTTTTGAGCTTTCCGGTGGCAGCGCGGATTTCCCCTTCCTGCTGTCAGACTACCATCTGGCAATCTTGCCTGCGAAAGACGGTAAAATTGACGCTACGGCGGGTATCGGCTCCGGTGCTTACATCATTGAGAAGTTCGATCCGGGTGTGTCCACAACTTTCAAACGCAATCCCAATTACTGGAAGAAAGGCCGGGGTCATTTTGACACCATTGAGCATCTGGTGATCGCCGATGTTGCCGCCCGCACAAACGCGCTGAGCACCGGCTCCCTTGACGCCATGGATCGATGTGATCTGAAAACGGTGCATCTGTTGAAACGCAACAAAAAGGTTGAAGTGACCCAAATCACCGGTACACAGCACTATACATTGCCGATGAACGCGAACATTGCCCCTTTTGACGATAACAATGTGCGTCTTGCGCTAAAATATGCCATTGATCGTGAAGCCCTAGTAAAAACCATTTTACGCGGCTACGGCGAGGTGGGTAATGATCATCCCATCGGACGTTCGCAGCCCTATTATGCCAAGCTGCCCCAGCGTAAGTATGATCCGGACAAGGCCAAATTCTACTTGAAGAAAGCGGGGATGGAGTCGCTAAAGGTCGAAATCGCCGCTGCTGATGCCGCTTTTGCCGGGGCTGTCGATACCGCCGTTCT
>JAOZUU010000413.1 GCA_029938515.1 Desulfobacterales bacterium
TACGGTCGCGTCCCTTTTTCCCCTCACCCGGTTCCCCTCTTTTTGAGGCCAATACCAGTGGAGAATTTCAGCTGTTACCCTCCCGGGAACAGTTGACGGAACTAAAGGTAATGTTTGAAGGTTTAAATGTTACCTCAAAGGTCTGCTTTGATCATGCCGGTAATTATTGGAGAGGAAAACAGGGAGGGCTTTTGTTCACTCAAAGCTATGAAGGCTACAAATTTCCGGAAGAAAAGAAACGGGTTTTGCAATTGATCCAAGAGGGGATGGACGTCCAGGTAAGCGCAAGACTCCGATATTGAACATTGAACATTGGACATTGAACATCGAATGAAAAACAAACATCAACTTTTGGCACTTTTTTGGTTATCCGGGTTAGGCATTAAGAGGTTATGAGATTAATTAAAACGCATAGATTCGGGGATGTGAAAGGATATGAACTTGGCTGGTCCCCTTTTGGCGCCCCCATGATGACGGTCTATCTTTATGTGGTGGATGATCTCATGATTGATACGGGTTTGCATCATCTGCGGCGGGAAGTTGTTGAAATTGCCCGGTCCGGCAATATTCGGAAGGTCATCCTGACCCATCACCATGAAGATCACAGTGGAAATGCTGCGTCCCTGAAGGATGTCTTGGGTGTTCCTGTTTATGGACATCCTTTGACTGTCCTGAAAATGAAAGCGAAGTTCAGCATCCTTCCCTACCAGTATTACGTCTGGGGAAGATCCGTCCCCCTTGAAATGGCGGCTGTTCCGGAAGTGATCGAAACGACAAATTTCAGGCTTAAGCCAATTCACACACCCGGGCACTCCAGGGATCATGTTGTTTACTATGAACCGAACAGAGGCATTATTTTTTCAGGCGATTTGTATCTTTCAGACAGAATCAAATTTTTCAGGTCTGACGAGACTATTTCGGATCAGATCGAATCCCTGAGAGAAATCCTTAATTTTGATTTTGATACTGTTTTATGCAATCATTATCCAAAATCCACAAACGGAAAACAACGGATCGCATCAAAGCTGCAGTTTTTGGAAGATCTTTATGGCGACATAAGGAGAGTCTGGGAAAAAGGGTACAAAGAAAAGCGAATATTTAGTGAACTGGGGTTGAAAGAGCAGCATTTTGTCAAATGGCTTTGTTTTGGAAATGTGAGTATGATAAACGTTGTGCGTTCAGCCATCCGATCATTTGAAGCGATCAGATAACAGCCTTGACCCAAAGTAGCTGACAAAACTATCAAACAACCATGACAAAGGAGGCAGGAATGGCAAAAGATCCGGGAATTGGGTACAAAGTCGTAGCCACGGTTATCAGTGTGAAAGGTGATTGCAGCGCCGGTCATGAGGCAGGAGATTCATTTGAGATCAGTTGTCACAATCCCGGTGGATTGTGCGGCTTTTTCTATCATGACATCTTTCCCACTCTTTCCACTTTTCAGTTCGGCGGAAATCTACCCTGGTGGGAAGGCGATACAATTGAAATCGAATGTTCAGATAGACATAACCCTGTAACGTTGAAATTGGAAAGATCAAGGAGGTAGTCTTCTTTCCCTCTCAATACAACATCATTCTATGCGACCCCAATTCGACCCTGAGCAATATGCTTCGTCCTTTTTAAGCCAAATATTCCCTTGCCCCCATGTCGATGAGATCTCGGAACTGCTCGCATATGTTTTTTTGGGGCCGGCGTATTGTAGTCGAAATCCGTTAAGGTGCGGCGCTCAACTTTTGAGCCGATGATACGATCAATCGCATTGACCATTTGATTGTCATCACGGGTGATCAACGTGAATGCATCTCCGCTTTGGTCGGCCCGTCCGGTCCGGCCGATACGATGGATGTACGCATCCGGGGTGTTCGGCATATCGTAATTGATAACGTGAGAGATCTGACAGATATCAATGCCGCGCGCAGCGATATCGGTAGCTACCAGCACCTGAAATTTTCCGTTGCGGAAGCCGTCAAGAGCGGCCTGACGACGGCCCTGGGAAAGATTCCCCTGCAGCGAGGTAGAACGGAAACCGGCCCTGGCCAGTTGTTCTCCCAGGCGCTTGGCACGGTGTTTGGTGCGCGTGAACACCAGCACGGATTGGGAGTTGATATGACCCAGAAGTTTCAGCAGGAACGCCGTTTTCAAATGTTGTGCCACCGGATAATGGGCGTGGCTGACGGTCTCTGCCGGTGCGGTTTCCCCTGCCTTTATTGTAATCGGGTCCATAAGAATGTCTTTGGCCAGACGGTGGATTTCTTTGGGCATGGTGGCTGAAAACAAAAGCGTTTGCCGCTGCGCCGGGAGATGTTTCAGTATTCGTCGAATGTCCGGAAGAAATCCCATATCGAGCATATGATCGGCCTCGTCAAGGACCAGCACTTCTACCCGGCTGAGATCGATCGTTCCACGGCCCATGTGGTCAAGGAGCCGACCGGGGCAGGCAACAACAATCTCTGCACCCCGTTTCAGTTTTTGAATTTGAGTGTTGATGTTCACCCCGCCGTAGACTGTAACGCTTCTCATGTGGGTCTCTTTTCCCAGGCTGTTGATGGCATCGTGAATCTGTTCAGCCAATTCGCGAGTGGGTGCGATGATCAGTGAACGGACATGACCGCGTTTGCCTTTCATTAACCGGTGTAAAATCGGCAGTGCAAAGACCGCCGTCTTACCGGTACCGGTCTGGGCCAGGCCCATAATGTCTCGTCCGTTCATGACCGACGGGATAGCCTCGGTCTGGATAGGGGTTGGAGTGACAAACCCGGCAACAGCTACACCTGCCTCGACGCTGGGGTCTAAATTAAATGATTTAAATTCCATAAATTCCTTTCTTATGTTGAGCCGATCTCAAACGCACTGTTTGATTACACTTCCCTTCAGGGATCACAGGCCATTGTTATAGCTTAGACCTCGTCACATTTCAGTCCAAGGAAGTGGGTTCCGTCGTGGCGGATGTTGGTTTGCGCCTCAGGAATATACTTCACCATACTGAAGCAATCTTGCATTTCACTTGGTGAATATTCCAAGGGCACTGCTCTGAAACTGGGAACCTGTATTTTATCTGGCCCCGCAGGTTGCGGGCGAGTGGCAGGCTTAAGCACCCCTTTAGAGGAGCAAAATGATAGGATCGATAAGGAGGTTTTGAGATCGGCTATGTGTTAAAATTAAAAAAAGCCCCGAACTTATTCCGGGGCTTACGATACCGCCTTTTTCATCTTTTCATCCAGGAACAGCAACTATTACAAAATACTTTATCCCATTGATTCACCATTGTCAAGTAAAATCCTGAATCTCGCAAATGAGGCATTTTAATAGGAGGGTTGACCTCTTTATTACGCTGGGTGCAAAAATTCAGGGCAGGTTTGTGTGAAAAAATCTGGCGACCAGGGTTGCAATACAAAAAATCTGAATTACTTTATAACCTTACCCTGCCAAACCGTGGCGGGGTGTTTTTTTTGCATTATCGCACAAAGTTTTAAAAAACTCAGGAGATAAAAA
>JAOZUU010000414.1 GCA_029938515.1 Desulfobacterales bacterium
TCCTGGTGATCTCATCATTGCTGTTCATGATCGGCAACATTTTATCGGATATTTGTGTCGCCTTAGTGGACCCGCGGGTTAAATTTGAATGATGGCATCGCCAAAAGGCCCATCTACGGCGTTGTCGAGTTTTTTCAGACGCTCGGCATGCCTGATGTATGACCTTGCCCCTGAAAAAACACGACGCCTTGCACCCCAAGGGCACTTCCTGCGGGGTGTATATAGACCTTTTTACTTAGCCATCAGCGTTATTTTTTCGAGTTCATCTTGAATGATAACCAAGGCTGATAAAAGATAAACCAATATATGAAATTGAACCCATTAACCAGAAGGAAAATAAAGCGATTTAAGTCAATCAAGCGGGGATATTCTTCCTTTTTGATTTTCGTTGTCATGCTGGTGGCATCGCTGTTTGCCGAGGTGTTGGTGAACAATCGGGCCCTGATTGTCCATTATGAAGGGAAATACTATTTTCCGACTTACGGACACATGCTTCCCGGAACCAATTTCGGACAGGACTATGAATACGAAACCGATTACCGGGAGCTGGCGGCACGTTTTAAAGCGGAAAACAGCGGCAACTGGGTCTTACTGCCGCCGGTACCTTTCAACCCATACGAGAATGATTTGAAAGAGGATGCCTTTCCGCCGTTTCCTCCCTCGGCCAGGGAAAAGCACTATTTAGGGACCGATGCCATAGGTCGGGACATCGTGGCCCGCCTTGTCTATGGATTTCGGATCGCCATTGCATTTTCCCTGCTGCTGCTGGTGACCAATTATGCCATCGGCGTCTCCATCGGAAGTGCCATGGGGTTTTTTGGGGGGAAGTTTGATTTGATTTTTCAGCGAATTATCGAGATCTGGTCCAATGTGCCGTTTTTATATGTGATCATTATTATCTCTTCCATCGTGGTCCCTAATTTTTTCATGCTGATTTTAATTATGGCGATTTTTGGCTGGATCGGTATCACCTGGACCATGCGCACGGTCACCTACAAAGAGCGGTCGCGGGAGTACGTTCTTGCCGCCCGGGCACTGGGTGCGTCCAATTTTCGAATTATCTTCAAGCATATCATCCCCAATACCATTGCCATTATCGTCACTTTTGCGCCGTTTTCCGTCTCCGGGGGTATTGTGGCGCTGACATCTCTCGATTATCTCGGATTCGGATTGCCGCCGCCCACGCCCAGCTGGGGTGAACTCATTCAACAGGGTTGGACCAACCTGGATGCGTGGTGGATCTCCGGATCGGTGATCGGTGCCATGGTGATTACCCTGATGGTCGTCACCTTTATCGGCGAAGCGGTCAGGGAAGCGTTCGATCCCAAATTGCATACCACCTATGAATAGGGAGACGGGTCTCTGATCGAGGTAAAATAGTAGAATGAGAAGACAAAACAAATTATTCAAGAGATCAATGGGGCATTATCCATGGGTTTTGGTTTTATTTACAATCTTGATATATTCTTGTTCGGATGTGGATCGACAATCAGCGGGCACCGTCCAGGCTGAGGTCACCGGGGAGAGGAAAATATTTCAAGCCGAAATGTCAAAAACGCCGCTGCCGGAAGACATCCAATGGCTGACCAACGACACCGATCCGGTCTATGCCTCACCGGAAGCGAAAAAGGGAGGGACGCTAAGATTGGCCATCAGAAGTTTTCCGTTGACGTTTCGTACCGTCGGCCCGGATTCCAATGCCGAATTCAGAGGCGCCATTTTGGGAAACAACCTCAGCCTGATCGGGCTTTATCCGAATACCATGACCATCATTCCCGAAATGGCTACCCACTGGGCCTTTGGGAAAGACAAAAAAAGCATGTATTTCAAGCTGAATAAGAAGGCCCGCTGGTCCGATGGCGAACCGGTGACCGCCCATGATTTCGCCTATACCCTGGAATTCATGCGTTCAAAATATATCGTGGCCCCCTGGTATAACGACTACTTTGCCAAAGAGATCGACAAGGTCGTTGTTTACGACGACCGCACTCTGGCCGTGGTGGGAACCAAGGCCGAACCGGATCTTCATTTGAAACTCTCACTTTCTCCTACCCCAAGACATTATTACGGTGAGCTGGGTGAAGATTTTGTCAGAAGATACAATTGGAAAATTGTTCCCAATACCGGCCCCTATCAAATTGACGCGTTCAAAAAAGGCAAAACCGTCAAATTTAAACGCAAGAAGGACTGGTGGGCCAAAGATCTGAAATATTTTAAGAATCGATTCAACGTGAACCGGGTGATTTTCACCGTTGTCCGCAACGAAAACATGGAGTGGGAATACTTTAAAAAAGCCAGGGTGGATGTCTTTGACATGAATCCGCCCAAGTACTGGCATGTTAAAAGCCAGACACCGGTATTTGAAAACGGATATGTTCACCGGCTGTGGTTTTATAACGATACGACGCGGTCACCGTTCGGGCTGTGGTTGAATCAGGACAGGGATATTTTTAAAGATAAAAATGTTCGCTACGCGTTTGCCCATGCCATGAACATGCAAAAAGTGATCGATAAAATATTACGCGGCGATTTCTTCCGGCTTGAGCATGGCTATGTCGGCTATGGACGCTACTCCAACAATCAGATTAAAGCCCGGCGTTTTGATCTTAAAAAGGTGGCCGATTATATGAAAACAGCCGGCTGGAAACGGGGTGCCGATGGAATCTGGGCAAAAAATGGCCGGCGGTTTCTGGTGGAGGTGACCTATGGTTCGGAACGGCATACCCCCAAGTTGGTGGTTTTAAAGGAAGAAGCAAAAAGAGCCGGGGTTGAGTTGAAACTTCAAAAACTCGATCCGAGTGCCTGGTTCAAGAAAATCAGTGAAAACCGGCATGAAGTGATTATCATGGGATTTGGCACCAACCTGCGCCCTTCCTACTGGCAAACCTGGCATTCGGACAATGCCCACAAACCACAGACCAACAACGTGACCAATGCGGATGATCCGGATCTGGACCGAATGATCGATACGTATCGTAATTCCCTGGATGAGGAAGAGCGGATCGCGCTGTCACTTCAAATTCAGGAAAAGATCCATGAGATCGGTGCATTCGTTCCCGAGGCCATGCGGCCGTATTTTCGCCAGGCCTACTGGCGCTGGTGGCGACTACCGACCCCTCCCGCAACCAAGCATTCGGGAAGTGCTTTCAGCGCCTTTGACAGTATGACCGGCGGATTATTCTGGTATGACCAGGCGCTGCATGACGAAACCAAAAAGGCCAGGAAAAAGAAAAAGGCATTTGCACCGGTAACGATTATCGATGAAACGTATAAAAATTTAACCGCTGAGAGTGCGGAGCACGCAGAGAATTGATAGAAGAACCCATCTTAAAGGTCGACAGCCTGGTAACGGCGTTTGATACGGAGCAGGGCGTCATCCGCGCCGTTGAGGGTGTCAGCTTTGATGTTCAAGCCGGCCGGACATTGGGAATTGTCGGCGAATCGGGTTGCGGCAAAAGTGTCACGGCGCTTTCCATTATGCGGC
>JAOZUU010000415.1 GCA_029938515.1 Desulfobacterales bacterium
CTTCGGCGCTGACATAATCGAAATGGGGAGTGGCGCCGCGAATGACGGCCCCCAGACAAATCACCGCATCGTAACGTTTATTTTCAACCAGCTTCTGGGCAATCAACGGGATTTCAAAAGCGCCGGGGACTTTGACAATATCGATATCCTGATCCTCGGCTCCCGCTCGGATCAAGGCGTCCATGGCCCCGCCCACCAGACGGTCGGTGATAAAATCGTTAAACCGGCTGACAATAAGCGCGAATTTTTTTCCTTCCGCCGATAATTTTGCTTCAATGACGTTCGGCATGAATTCACCTCCTAGTTTTGCCATTCCCATGAATATCCTTAATCAATCATTCAAAAATCGTTAATCACAAATATCAGGGGATGGTGTCAAGATTGAGCAAATGCCCCATTTTCAGCTTTTTACATTCCAGATATCCCCGGTTGTATTCGTTGGACTCGACTTCAATGGACACCTGCTCCACAATTTCCAAGCCGTATCCCTGCAAACCGACCATTTTTTTGGGGTTGTTGGTCATCAGCCGTATTTTCCGTATGCCGAGGTCCACCAGGGCCTGGGCGCCGATCCCGTAGTTGCGCATGTCCGGCTCAAATCCCAGGTGTTCATTGGCTTCCACCGTATCAAGCCCTTCATCCTGAAGATTATAGGCTTTGAGTTTGTTTACCAGGCCGATACCGCGGCCTTCCTGGCGAACATACAGAAGCACGCCGCATCCCTCCTCGGCGATCATCTGCAATGCTTTATGGAGCTGATCTCCACAGTCACAGCGCAGGGAGCCGAAAATATCGCCGGTGAGGCACTCCGAATGGACTCGTACCAACACCGGTTTATCCGGATCGATTTCTCCTCTGACCAGGGCAATATGCTGCAGATCTTCCATGTCGTTTTCAAAAACGATTACCTTGAATTGCCCGCAATCAGTCGTCGGCACGGTCGCCTCTACCGCCCGACGGACAAATGATTCCGTCTGCATTCGATATTCGATCAGATCGGCGATGGTACAAATGCCGATGCCATGGGTTTCACTGAACTCTTCCAGCGAGGGCATCCGGGCCATGGTCCCATCGTCCTTCATAATTTCACAAATCACGGCGGCCTGGGTAAGTCCGGCCAGTCGGGCCAGATCCACGGAGCCTTCCGTTTGGCCGGCCCGTACAATCACCCCCCCGTTTTTAGATCGCAAGGGAAACACGTGTCCGGGACGGACCAGATCGTCGGGTTTGGCATCAGGGGACACGGCGGTTTGAATGGTGGTGGCGCGATCGGCCGCTGAAATACCGGTCGTAACCCCATGACGGGCCTCAATGGAAACGGTAAATCCCGTTTCGAACGGTGACGTATTATTATCCACCATCATCGGCAAACCCAACTGATCACATTTTTCTCCGGTCATGGCTAAACAGATCAGACCCCGGCCATACCGGGCCATGAAATTAATTGACTCGGGCGTCACTTTCTCGGCCGCGATGGTCAAATCACCTTCATTTTCACGATCCTCATCATCCACCAGGATGACCATTTTACCGTTCCGAATATCGGCTACGGCTTCTGCGATGGAAATAATCGGCATTCTCTGTTTTTTACTCCTGTTTAATATTTCCGGGTCCCTAAAAAACCGGACGAATTGAGAAGGTCCATATCAATGGTCGACGCTTTCCTTCTTTTATCCGCTTCACGGTTTTCACTGCTGACTGTCCCCGTGGCGTTTGTAAAACGCGCCACGTATTTCCCAATGATATCCGTTTCAATATTGACGCGTGCATTTGCCTGGTAAAAACCGATGGTCGTTATTTTGGCCGTATGGGGGATAATGCTCACGGTAAAACGCTTAAAATCACAGGTGTTGATGGTCAGGCTGATTCCATCCAGGGCCACCGATCCTTTGGGAATCATGTGTTCTCCCAGCTGTTCAACCACCGCGACTGTAACGATAATGGCATTGCCCTGCTTTTCCATCGATCGGATGGTTCCAATACCGTCGATGTGACCCGAGACGAGATGGCCATCGATCCGGTCGGACAAACGCATGGCCCGTTCGACATTGACCCGTTGACCGATTTTGGCCTCCCGGAAAGTGGTTATTGCCAGTGTTTCCGGTGACACATCCGCTGAAAAACGGCGCCCATCCATTTCAACCACGGTCAAACAGGCACCATTTACGGCGATGCTGTCCCCGATTCGGGTTTCATCCAGGAAAAATCCCGCATCGACGGTCAGCCGCCGCCCTCCCCCCGTGGAGCGGAAGCCCGTAATGGTCCCGAGCCCTTCGATAATTCCGGTAAACATAATTGTTCATTTAGTTCTGAGTATTGAGTTCTGAGTATTGAGTGTTGAGAAAAGAATTATCTCTTTTTCTCTCAATATTCAATACTCACACCTCATAACTCTTTCATTTGGAAGATCCGTAATTCATCATTCATATCACATACCCTTCGATCAGCACATCATCATCGAACCGTCGGGTTTGAATCGATTTCAGGTCAAGGCAGTCTTTCATTGCCGCCGGCCCGGCTCCACGGCATATCGGCACGCCATCATGACCCCCTAAAACTTTAGGGGCGAAAAAAAAGAGCGCCTTATCCACAATACCGGCCTGAAAAGCTGAACCGATGACACCGCCGCCGCCTTCGATCAGCAGGCTGGTGATATTTTTTGCACCCAGAGAGGCCATCAGTCGGTTAAAATCGACTGAACCATTTTCCATCGACATACGCATCACATTGACACCAAGCTTTTCTATACGATTGACCTTGGCGAAATCAATATCCTCACCGGTCACCAGGATCGTTTCCGCATTGGAGGGGATATGCAGCAATCGTGCGTTCTCGTCAATGGAAAGCATCGGATCGATAACGATCCGGGCCGGGTCACGCCCCTGTTTTTTTTCCAATCGGGTGTTCAGACTCGGATCATCCACGCGGACGGTCCCGATTCCCACCATGATAGCATCAACGGCGTGGCGAAGCTGATGAACGTAAGCCCGGGCCTTCTTTCCGGTTACCCATTTGGAATCGCCGGTCCGGGTGGCAATCCATCCATCCAGCGTGGAAGCGCATTTGACAATAACAAACGGCTGCCCGGTACGGACAAACTTGATGAACGCTTCGTTTAAGCGTTTGGCCCGGGCTTCACCGACCCCACAGGTTACCTCGATCCCATGGGATTTAAGGTATTCGATCCCGCCGCCTTTTACATGGGGATTGGGATCGTTCATGGCGACCACCACCCGACGGATCTTGGCGGTGATAATTTTCTCGGTACATGGGGGTGTCCGGCCGGTATGATTGCACGGTTCCAAGGTTATGTACAGGGTCGCACCCTGTGCGGTCTCCCCTGTACTGTTGATGGCATTTACCTCGGCATGGGCCCCTCCCGCAGCCGCATGGTAGCCCCGGCCGATGATCCGGCCGTTTTTGACGACAACCGCTCCCACCATCGGATTGGGAGAAGTGGTTCCCCGCCCTTTTTCAGCCAGTT
>JAOZUU010000029.1 GCA_029938515.1 Desulfobacterales bacterium
CCGGGGGCCACAGCGTTGACCGTCACCCCGAAGGCACCTAATTCCTTGGCGACAGCTTTGGTGTAACCGATGATGCCCGCCTTGGAGGCGCTGTAGTTGGACTGGCCGAACTTGCCTCGCAGGCCGTTGATGGAGGTCACATTGATAATGCGTCCGGATTTCTGTTCTTTCAGCAGGGGCGCGGTGTGACGGGTAAAATTGAAATAACCCTTCAGATTGACTTCCAGGACCCTGTCCCACTGCTCCTCGGTCATTTTCCAGCAGACGCCGTCCCAGTTCATTCCGGCGTTGTTGACCAGGATATCTATTTTGCCGAATGTTTCCAGGGCCTCCTTGACCACAGCTTCGGCTTCGGTGAAGGAGGCGATATCGCATTTGACGCATACTGCCTTACGCCCCATTCCTTTTATTTGTTTTACGACTGTTTCGGCTTCTTCCTTGTGGCTGCGGTAGGTCAGGCATACATTGGCGCCGTCCTCAGCAAGCATTAAGGATACGGCCGTGCCGATACCCTGGGATCCACCCGTTACGATGGCATTTTTACCTTCCAGTAACATACATTCCCCTCTTTCTTGGTTGTTGGTCGAATAATCGATACAGTTATTCTTTCGGAGTTCCCAGGACGGCCGCCATCAGCGCGGTGTCCATGGGTTCTCCGGCTGCGAGGCGCTTGCGATATTCGATGAAATCGATAGTGTCCTGGCCGGTAATCTTCTTGGTATTGAAGGCATTGAAGCCCAGGAAGGCTTCACCAGACATGTTTGCTGCCAGCCAGTGGCGGTTGATCACCTTGGTTTGATCCCAGAAAAATTTCTTCTTCAAACGGATCCCTTCAATGCTCTTGATCAGGCATCCGGGAAACAGATTGGTATAGGTCCAGATAACTCTGTCAATCTCCTTGTCGAGCAGTTCGAAATCGATCGTGGCTTCTTTCAAATAGGCGCGTGCCTCTTTGGCGGCTTCACCGGTTTTATACTCGCCGTACACCAGCTCGCCGTCGGCAACATAGGAATCGATATGCACAGTGGGGTTGCGCATCCACTTGCCGTTGTCCTTGATAACCGGCAAACACTTGGAGATAACGCCAAGGCGATACATTTTGTAGGCGCTCCACATCTCGCAGGAGACACAGTTCCACATGGCCAGCTCCATGGGCAGCATCCACGGCAGGAAATCAGTGCTGCCGCCGTCCGGGGCGCTGCCGTGTTTGGCGCCTGCCTGGCCAAATATCGCCAGGTCACTGGAAATGGTAATATCCGTGGCCATACCGATTTCCTGACCACCGGCTACACGCATGCCGTTGACCCGGCAGATGGTCGGCTTCTTACAGAACAGGATGGTGTCGACCATGGTGTTGAACAGATCCATGTAAAGGCCGTATTCATTAGGCCGTTTGGCATAGTATTCGGCATACTCTTTGACGTTGCCGCCGGTGCAAAAAGCCTTGTCGCCAGCACCGGTAAATACACAGGCCACCACCGAGGAATCGGCCGAAGCCCGGTGAAAACCGGCAATCACCGCTTTGACCATCTCCGTGGTATAAGAATTGTACTGGTTTGGGTTGTTCAGGGTGACCCAAGCCGAGTAGAGTCCGTCTACCGCGTTGCCCTGAGGGTCGCGTATTGGTTTTTTCTCAAAAATTACGCCAGGGGCCTGGCTGGAAAAGATATCGTCACTCCACAGGTGATGGTCTTTGTGCCCGGATTCTCGAGGAAGCCAACTTAAATCGCTCATCTAATATTCTCCTTTTTGCTTCACCGGGATACCGGGGAAGGTATAGTTTGCAGGTTAAGGAACCATGATAGGACGCTGGATGATCTTACGCTGATGGGCCATCTCAAACACCTCGTTGATGGAATCCAGCGGGAAGGTTTTGACAAACGGCTTGAGATCCATCTTGCCGTCCAGGATCAGATCGACGACCGGTCTATAATATTCAGGTATACATCCCCAGTTGCCCCGCGCTGTGGCATTGAAAGCCATCAGGTTGGACAAACGGATGTCCGCCGTGTCGAGGGTGAAGCCGACGATGGACAGGTGGGCGCCGAAGGTTAAAAGCCCGTAGGCGGTCTTCTGTCCAGCGGCGGTGCCGGAGGTCTCGAAAATCTTCAGATGGGTAGTCGACCGACCCGTCTCCTTGGCCACGCCGTAGACCTTTTTGCGAAGGTCCTTGAAGGGGATGTCCTTTACATTAAAAGTCGCATCCACATAGGAAGATAGATTTTCGAGCTTCAGCGGATCCACGTCAATGGCTACCACCGCGGCACCGAAGCTTTTGGCAAGCAGGGCACCAAAACCGCCCACGCCGCCTACACCGATAAACACCGCCAGGTCTTTCTTGGTGAGACCCGCTTCGATAATTGCCTGATAGGGGGTGGTGATGGCATCAGCAACTACGGAAAGTTCTTCCAGGGTGACGTCTGTTGCGCCGATTGGCTTCATATTCTCATCGACGGGAATCTTGCACAACTGTTTGGCCGGTACCACAATATGGCTGGCGAATCCACCCTGGATGTCATTGCCCGGCATTTTCTGGGTCCTGCAGATATTGCCGCGGCCTTCCCTGCAGGACTCACATTCGCCACAGGGCATTACCGCCGGAACCACGACTGCGCATCCGTTCCATGCCTCGGCACCAGGGCCGGTCGCCTGGACGATACCGCTGATTTCATGTCCCAGAGTCAGCGGTAAGTCCGATTTGATGGGAACACCGTCATAGAAGAAACCTAAATCCGTGTGGCACACACCGCAACCGCTAATTTTCAGCAGAACTTCCCCGGCTTTTGGCTCAGGGAGGGGTGCTTCCACACGTTCCAACGGTTGATTGGGGTTGACCATCTGCCAGGATACCATTGTTGTCATAACGATTACTCCTTATTTTTTTGCGTTATTGGGGTTCCAAGTCATGAATGAAATGTTTTATCCGTTATAAATGAGAGATTTACCAACTTTGATACAGGCGATCGCGATCATGTCAAGATCCTGGGCGGAAATTCAGCCCCATGTGAGTGTAAACGCTCACCTGTTTTTCCACTCGGGACGGCGTTTTTCTTCAAAACTTTTAATGCCTTCAAGGGTGTCTTCGGTTTTCATTAACTGGTTGAGAAACATATTATTGACACTGTCCATAGCGTCATCAAATGGTATCGCCACGTGTTGGTTGACCGCCTTTTTGTTGAGCCGGAGGATCAGCGGACTGGCGTGCTGAATTTCTTTGGTCAATGTGGTCCACCCTTCTTCAAATGCGTCATCGTCGAAGACATCGCAGACAACTCCCATCTGCTGCATGGCTTCTGCGCTGTAGCGCCTTCCGGTCGTACAAATTTCGATAGCCCGCGAAGGTCCTACCAGGTGGGGCAAACGGACCGCTGCATAGGGCGGCAGAAAACCCAGCTTAATCTCCGGCTGGCCGAATACAGCCGATCTGGCGGCCACAACCATATCGCAGGCAATGGCGACCTCCATTCCACCTCCAAGACAGGCGCCGCCCACGGCGGCGATGGAGGGAACGGCGAGGGCATGAATCTGCCTGAGCAGCGCGTCGAAGATCCGAATCATGTCCGGTGCAAGATCAGGCTTGTGATCAAGGACTTCCACACCGGCACACCAACTGCTCCCCTGGGCGGCAATGACCACGCATTTTAAATCGGCATCCTTGTTCAGGTCAGCCAATACAGAGGTCAACTCCTGCATCATATCCATGTTCAACACATTGTGTTTCGGACGGTTGAGTGTAATTCGGGCTATGCCGTTTTCTTTTATTAATTGATGATACGTAAGCTCCATAATGTCATTCCTCTTTGATACTGGATTTTTGAAAAGGATCGTCGCTTATTGCACTATAGTATACTTCATATATTACATCCGAGATTAATGGTTCTGGAGGGACTGAATTCATGTATTAATTTTTTCCCAATCCCCTTTAGCTGATAGGAAGGATCAACACCGATGGTATCTTCGGTCATGGGAGTGCCCTTTTAGTAGAAGTATTTTTCTTGTTTCCTTTGCTGCCCGTTCGTAAAATCGTTCGTTTTTCCATAGGTAGTGGCGGCGGCACCGGATCGCCGACAATCTCGGTGACTGCTCCAAAGCGGGAAGGACAGGCGTTCAGGCAGGTGCCGCACTTGATGCACTTGTCCTGATCGATGACATGGATCTGGCTCTTGCCGCCTTCGATGGCCTCCACCGGGCATCTCTTTGAGCAGATCATGCATGCCTGGCATTTTGCTGGATCGATATAGTACGAAACCACATCGCCAAACAGCCGCTCGATCTCCTCAAGGCTGAAATGGTTGTCGTAGTCGGCTGCATCCTCCAGACGGGCGGTCAGCTTGGCGTGTTTTACAATTTTTATATATGGGGCCAGCCGGGTGACCTCGGCCAGGGCCACCCCAAGTTGTGCCGGCGCAATTTCGTCATCTTGCCCTATGGGGCCAAATTCTTTAATCGTTTTACAGAAATCGTCTACTGTTGCGGCAAACAGGTTGCCTTCTCCGCCGGACATGAAGGCAATCTGTAGCCGCTGCGGATTCAAGCCGATATGTTCCAAGATTTTTTTGCAAAGCGAGGTCAGGTTCGCGGCATGGTAATTGCCGTGGGTGGTGTAGTTACATTCACCCAGCCGGCATCCGCCGATGAAGACACCATCCGCTCCTTTGGCAAAGGCATGCAGGATGTGTGCCATATCCACCCGGCCCGAGCACATCAAGCGAACCATCCTCATATTCGTTGAGTATTGTAGTCTGGAAACTCCAGCCAGGTCAGCCGCCCCGTATACTCACCAGTGACAGACAAAGCCGATGATTCTGGGGGTGAATAATTGTCCTTTGCTCATGTTTTGCTATCTCCTCGCTTGTCATTTTGTTTCTATTGATTCGGGAATCAGTGCATCGATCTGGCTCAGGATCTCCCGGTCATTGAAATGTTTCAGGACAATGGCCCCGGTGGGACACACGGCGTTACACAACCCGTCACCTTTGCAGATCACCGGGTTAACGACAGCCTTTTGTCCCTGCTTGGTTTTGCGCAATTCAATGGCACCATAGCTGCAGACAGCGACGCAGGCGCCGCAGCCTATGCAGCTTTTCTCACTCACTTCACAGACTGCTCCCGATACGGTAACTATATCATTAGACAGCAGGGTCAACGTCCGGCCTGCCGCCCCATAGGCCTGGTTGATAGCCTCGGGGAGATGCTTGGGATAGTGAGCCATACCGCAGAGAAAGACGCCACTTGTGGCAAATTCCACTGGCCGCAGTTTGACATGGCCTTCCTGGAAAAAGCCGTCCGGCCCCAGCGGTACCTTGAACAAGCTTGCAATCTCCTGGGCGCCTTTTGGCGGGATAACAGCTGCGGCCAGAACCAGCAGGTCGGCGTCAAAAGCCAGCTTTTTACCTAAAATCGGATCTGTCAGCACCATCTGCAAGACGGCTCTGCCATCTCCGGCTTCACCTGCGTCCACCACAGGCGGATCTTCCGGCGTCCAGCGAATGAACCGCACGTCCTGGTGAGAAGCCTCGCGGTAGTATGTTTCGTTGAACCCGTAAGTGCGCATATCCCTGAAGGCAATGGCGACATCCATCTCCGGGTTAATAGCCTTCAGTTTCAGGGCATTCTTGACACTATGACTGCAGCACACCCGGCTGCAGTAGTTGCGGTCTTTGTTGCGGCAGCCTATGCACTGGAT
Source organism: Desulfobacterales bacterium (assembly GCA_029938515.1). Lineage (GTDB taxonomy): Bacteria > Desulfobacterota > Desulfobacteria > Desulfobacterales > QNYZ01 > QNYZ01. The sequence goes on from JAOZUU010000029.1 coordinate 5,687, forward strand.
CATCACCACGCTCTGGGCCCGGGTGACTGTCTCATCTTCCCTTGCGATTCGTTCACCCAGTTCAAGTTGCGTCACCACGCGCTCATCTTTCCCGTACAGGTACTCGGTGGGTTTGTATTCTTCAGCACCGATGGCAATGACAGCAGCACCGTGCTCGATGACCGTTGCACCCCTTTCAGAGGTGACCCGGGTAACGAAATTGCCCACGTAGCCGGTGGCCTCGGTGATGACAACTTCCGTATACACATGGATCTCCGGATGGCGGTAAATCCTGCGGACGAGATCGGCAAGATCGGCCTGGACGTCCTTGCCGTCCAGGGTAGAATAAAGTTTTCGCGCTGTGCCGCCCAATTCGGATTGCCGTTCGAGCAGGTAGACCTCGTGGCCCTGATCGGCGATGGAAAGCGCGCAGGTCATGCCTGCCAGGCCACCCCCAACTACCAGAGCCGCCTTGGTGACCGGCAGATCGAATTCCTGCAAGGGTTCGAGGTCGATAGACCTGGCGACCGACATGCGGATGATATCCTGGGCCTTGACTGTTGCAGCCTCCTTCTCCCGTGCGTGGCACCAGGAGCAGTGCTCCCGGATATTGGCCATATCCAGATAATATTTGTTTATGCCCGCTTCACGTAGAGTGTCCTGAAAAAGCGGTTCCAAAGTCCGGGGACTGCAGGCTGCAATAACCACCCGGTTGAGTGATTTCTCTTTTACGGTGTCAACGATCTGTTGCATGGAGTTGGTTGCGCAGGAAAAGAGCTGTTCCTGGACGTGGACCACATTGGACAACGTCTGGGTATAGGCGACAGTGTCTGGCACATTCACCACCCTGCTGATATTGGCCCCGCAGTGGCAGACAAATACGCCGATGCGCGGCTCTTCGTCCGTGTTGTCCTTTTCTGATGGATAAACTCTTTCCCTGGTCAGTTTGCCTCGACGGTAGTTCAGTAACTCGCCGCATTGGGACCCGGCGGCACTGGCGGTAAAGACCGATTCGGGGATATCCATGGGCCCCTGGAAGGCTCCGCTGACAAAGATCCCCGGACGAGTAGTGGCCATGGGGTTGGCGGAATCGATTTGACAGAATCCGTGGCAGTTGACCTCAATGCCGAACTTCTTTGCCAACCCCTGATAATCCGCTGGCGGGTTCAGCCCAACAGAGAGCACTACCATGTCAAAGGATTCCTCTTTGACCCCTTCTGATTCGGTGGCGTAGCGGACAATCACGTTTCGGGTTTCCGGGTCTTCACCGACGATGGAGGCATAGCTGCGGATAAACCGGACGTCGGGAAGCTTCTGGGCCCGCTGGTAGAAGGTTTCGAAGCCCTTGCTGTAGGAACGGACATCATTGTGGAAGATAGTGCAGGCAGCTTCACTATTGTGATCCTTGGTCAGAATTACCTGTTTCTGGGCGTAGGTGCAGCAGACAGCCGAGCAGTAGCTGTTGTCTCCTTCGCTATCCCGCCGGGAGCCGACGCACTGAATCCAGGCGACCTTGTGAGGATGCCGCATGTCCGATGCGCGCAGGATCTCGCCTTCGTACGGACCGGTGGCGCACATCAACCGTTCGTAGTCCATGCCGGTCACCACGTTCTGGAGTCTGCCGTAGCCATATTCGTCTCTTACCTTCGGATCGTAGACCTCATAGCCGGGGGAGAGAACGATGGCTGCCACGTTCAGTGTCATCTTCTCCGGTATCTGGTGGAGATCAATAGCATCGTTTTTACAAACCGCTTCGCAGATACGGCATTTCTTTTCCTTTAAGTACAGGCAGCTTTGATCTATGTACGTGATCAGCGGGATGGCCTGGGCAAAATAGATATGCACGGCCTTGTTGTTGGAGATCTCCTGGTTGTATTGATCGGGATACGCCACCGGGCAAAACTCCACGCAGGTGCCGCAACCTGTGCACTTGTCTTCGATGATGTAGCGCGGTTTTTTGGTCAGTCCGATGGTAAAGTTACCTGCCTGTCCTTCAACACTGTCAACTATGGTGTAAGTGAGAACTTCGATATTGGGATGCCGGCCGACCTCGACCAGTTTCGGTGAAAGAATTCACATCGAGCAGTCGTTGGTCGGATACGTCTTGTCCAGCTGTGCCATGTGGCCGCCGATGGCCGGCCCCTTTTCGATCAGATAGACCTTAAAACCGGCTGTGGCCATATCCAGTGCAGCCTGAATACCGCTGATTCCGCCGCCGACTACCATGACGTCGCCAAAATTTCCTCGACCCGAACCCTCGCGGTGTTGCATCATTAATTGGTTTTCCACAGTTTGTTTCCTTATTCGGTTACTTCATTTTCCTGGATGCCTTATTTGATCCCGGCCTTGTTGGGAATGCCGGCGGTGTCCCGGGCCACCTTTTTCATACGCGGATCGTAGCTAAGGTAGTAGCCAGAAAAATAGAGTAGTTCCATCTCTTCGAAATCCGCTACTTTATCAACTTGTTCCTGTATCCTTTTGTTGCAAGCTTGTAAGCGTTATTTGAAATCTTTTAAGGAGGACATTCTGGTCACAGCATCCATGATTTTCTGCATACCGTGCGTTTCGACCAACGATGCCAATCCGATATCAAGCTTCTCTTGTGGCTCCACAATCTCGACCTCTTCTTCACGTTCCTCCAGGGTCAGCGCGTCGGTGATGCACCACTTGACGCACATGGGTTCGTCTTCGCCTTCACACATGTCACACCTCAGGGGCAGGCCAGAGTCGGGTTCCTTGAAGTCATCTCTGGAAGGGCAGGACGCCCGGCAAAAGGCGCACTCATCGTACTCCTTGCCGTCGATGATATATTTGTCCCGCCCGGCGCATTCCGCTCCAACGGACTCACCGGCGTAAACCGGCACGTAGATGTCTTCCAGCGGATGGCGCACCACGCGGATGCGGGCCCGGGCTGGGTTGTTGCTGCTATACATGGGCAGGGAGTGAAAGGCCGAACATATCATCTCGCAGGCCCGGCAGCCGTTGCACAGGTCGGCATTGATCTTGATAGCTTTGATGATCTTTTTTTCAGTTGCCAAGATTACACCTCCTTGTCGATTACGGCTGGGGTTGCCTGGGAAGGTGTATCCCCATTATCCGAATAGACGCCTCGTTTGACAAACTCTTCGTATACATAGTCCAGTCCCAGATCGCGCAAGGTCTCTTCGGTGGGGATACCCTGCTCGTTCCAGCCCTTGAAGGCGTAGTAGGTGTCCAAAAGTTCCTTTTCCAGTTCCGGGAAGCGCTTTTTCCAATGGTTGGCAGGGGGCTTTTCGTCTTTTCTGCGCATGCCTCTTCGGGTGTTGATGGCACGCACCAAGGTGCGGTAGCGCTTGGCTGCCTCGGTCAAGGTTGCTTCGTCCATGTCTAAACCGACCCCTGAGGAGATGAGTTTCGGATAGTTGTGGATATGATAGGGCGGTTTGAGCGGAAATGACGATAAACCGGCACACATTCCCAGGGCGTCGTCGATGTAGTGCATCCGTTCCTGCCAGTCCACGATATCGCAACACATTTCCGGTGTGGGATAGAAGGGAATCGACTTTTCACCGCGGAGTTCCCAGTCCAGGAAATATTGCTTGAATTTTTCGTCAGGTACCTGGAACCAGTCCTTGACGAAGGCCTCCCGCTCCTCCCGCGTGGGAAAAGGCGCTTGAGGGAACTGCCCTTCGATCTGGGTGATGTTCAGCTTCTCGCCGGTGGCGTACATGAGAAAATAAATAGGGTTGAGCATAGAGAGCTTCAGGGGCAGCTGCTCTTGCTTCTTGATGTTGTTGTGGGCGTATTTCTCGGCGCCGTTGCCGATCTGCCTGGCTGCCCAATAGGTACCGTTGGCCAGCACATCACCGATGCCCTCCCGCCGGACAATGTGATCCAGTAGCCAGTAAAACCGCCCTTCGCTGTCCTCGGGCATACCCGGGAAATCATCTTTGGTCAGGATACCGGCTTCCAAAAGCTCCAGGGCAAAGGCCATAACCTGCGGGGCAGAAAATCCGTCGACCCCGTGCTCGGTGGCACTCTGGGCGATTCCGAGGCCGAACGCCAGGTCCGAGAAAGCTGCCATGGTATAGGTCAGCTTGGAAAAGCATTTCATCATATACGTTGGCTTGCCCGGCGGCGAAATGGTTGCACCGCAGGTCATGGGGCAGTTGTAACAACTGATCAACCGCGTGCGCATCTTCTCCATGGTCTGGGTCCAGTCTTTGGCGATCTCCTCGGTCCAGAAACCTTTGCGGCGCTCCCGCGAATTTCCCCACATGAAATTCTCGGTATGCCATTTTTCATCGTGGATCTTCATCTCCTGGGGAGACCCCAGTATGGCCAAAATAGGCATGACGCCGGGGATCGGATTTTCGTTGCGGAATTTGATGTAGTCCATCGCCTCGTTGCACAGCTCCATGAATTCAGCCGGACGGGACAGATGAATATCCTTGGTTCCCCGGACCACAATGGCCTTGACCCCCTTGTCGCCCATCACCGCTCCGATTCCACCCCGACTGGCACTGGAGCGACCTTGTTCGATGGAGGCAAAATAGACCCTGTTCTCGCCCGCCATACCGATGGCAGCCACCTGGGCCTTTGGCTCCTTAAGTTCCTGGCAAATAAGTTCAGCCGTTTCAATGGCCCCTTTGCCTTTCAGATGAGAGGCATCGCGGATTTCGACCTTGTCGTCCTTGATCCATAAGTAGACCAGTTTGGGAGATTTTCCACGCAGGATCACCTTGTCATAGCCGGCATATTTCAATTCAGGCGCCCAGAAACCGCCCATCATAGAGAACACCAGTAACTGGGTCTGAGGTGAGATAGTGGTGACGATGGTGCGGTTACAGCCGGTGGCCGGCGTGCCGCACAACAGACCGGCGGCGAAAATCAGCAGGTTGTCGGGTGAAAAGGCTTCCACTTCGGGCGGTACCCTGTCCCACATAATCTTGGCGTTGGTTCCCAAACCGCCCAGATACAATTGGCTGTCTTCGGGATTAGTTGATACCCGTTCGATATTGCTACGGGTCAAATCGATCTCTAGATTATAGCCTGTTTCTCCGTATCTCATTATCTTTTCCTCGTACTGTCTGCTAATTTACTTGAGTTTCACCGGTAAAACTGAACCAACCGGAAAATCCACTATTGAGACTTTCAGGATGAATTTCACCTGTTTGCTAGCATAAGCTACATTACTTTCTGAACGATTTCTGTAATATCTTTAATTTCCAGCAAGTCACCATATTCGAGGTTGAGGCGACTTTCCTCGAAGTTGGTAATGCAATATGGGCAACTGGTTACCAGCACCTGGGCTCCAGTTTGAACCGCCTGATTCAACCTGATGTCGGAAAATCTTTGGTCTTGTGGCGTGTCCATCCATATTCTCCCGCCACCACCACCACAACATAGGCTATCACGGCGTGATTCGGCCATCTCAACCAGTTCAAGTCCGGCTATCCTGTTCAAGACAGTACGGGGTTGGTCATATATATTGTTGTGCCTGCCGAGATAGCAGGGATCATGATAGGTGACTTTCTTCTCAAATGGATGGCTTAGCTGGAGGCGCCCCTCATTGAGCAGTTCCAGTAAATATTGACTGATATGGACAACTTCAAAGTTGACCATGAATTCGGGATATTCGTTTTTAAAGGTATGGTAGCAGTGGGGGGACGAGACCAAAATTTTTTTTACCCCATTGTCGACAAAGGTCTTGATATTTTCCCTGGCCAGGGACGTGAACACCTGCTCACTGCCGAACTTGCGGATACTTTCTCCACAGCAGTTTTCTTTGTTACCCAATATGCCGAAATCAACTCCTGCTTTTTTGAGGATATCGGCCGTGGCTACTGCAACCTTCTTCATTCTCGGATCATAACTCAGATAACAGCCGACAAAAAACAGCAACTCCATTCCTTCGGAATATGGTTTGACCGCGTACTCCTCTGCCCAATCCGCTCGTTTTTCCCGCTCTACCTGCAACGGATTCCCTTCTGAGATAAGGCTCGCTCTTGCCGTGCGAGCAGACTTGACAGATGCCGGGAAGACTTCATAGCTGGCGGCCACCCGCCGTAAAGAAACGCCGAGTTCAATCTGGTTTACTCCTCTTGGACATTGAGCTGGACATCTTCCGCAAGTGGTGCATCGCCAGATGTCTTCACTGTCAATTTCGGTCAAACCAAAGGTGGCCTCACGTATGATTTTACGCATACTGAATCGCCTTACCTTGTTCCAGGGACAAACTGTGTCACACAAGCCGCACTGAAAGCAAAACCTCTGTGATTGTCCGCCGGCTTCTGCTATCTCTTCAACTACTTCTTTGAAAGGGGCAACTGTTTCCACTTTATTTTGTCCTCGCTTTCATTTTAAACGGTTGAATAATATGTAACTATGTAATACATTAATTGTTAATGGGTGTCAAGACTATAAAGTTACATGTTAGCTAGTATATAGATACATTCCAGCTAATATGTATCCTCTCGCATAAGACAAGTCAAATAGGCCCCGAACTTCGCTCCATTAAAATGGCTAACATGTTGTAATAATTATCGTTTATCCTGAACTAAGGATGAGGCTATGCAAAAAGAAACCGACCCGGCAGAAACCAACGAAAGTGATTGGGGAGAATGGAACTATATAAACAACATGGACTTTGATGAAAAAGGGCTCTATTCAGTACGGTTTAGTTTACTTGATA
>JAOZUU010000416.1:0-1135 GCA_029938515.1 Desulfobacterales bacterium
CTGCTTTTACCTTATCTAAATGCCAATTATTTAATGACGACAGTTTATTAGATTTCGGGTAGCAGTGAAAGAGAGGGGTTTTCGTTCAGGCACTAATTAATAGGTACAGGAGGCGACATGGCTAAAAAGGCAATTGGTATTATCGCGGTATTCATTTTACTTGTAATGGTTGTCCCCTTGAGCGCTAAGGGCCCTGGAGATGGGAAAAATGGTCAAACTCGGGGCACTCTGACGGACTTGGAAATTGAGCACATTACGCACATAAGAGAAGAAGAGAAATTAGCTCGTGACGTTTACTTGACGCTTTCCGAAAAATATGAAGCTCCAATCTTTGACAACATCAGTGAATCAGAACAGCGGCATATGGATGCGGTCAAAGGACTGATCGTCAAGTATGGGCTCGACGATCCCGTTAAAAATGACGCGACAGGAGTGTTCACCAATACAATTTTTGCTGTATTATACAGCGAACTATTTGCAAAGGGAGGTGAGAGCTATTGTACGGCCCTCCAGGTAGGGATTGACATTGAGAAGCTTGATATCGGGGATATTGAAGCCGCGCTGAAGGATAGGGATGTAAATGCAAAAGATGTGCGTAGGGTTTTTCAAAACCTTCTGAGTGGTTCCTATAATCATCTGAGTGCGTTTATAAGTCAGTATGGTACAAACTGTGAATAAAAGGTTTTATCAATAGACTCTACACCCGAAAAGCAAAGGCAGGGTCATTTGACCCTGCCTATATCATTGGCAAACAACCGGATACCCTGGAATTTTGGACGATACCTAATTTGTATGCCTATATTCTGGCATTTAAGGACAATTATCCCTAATCAACTCTGCATGTGTCAACAATACTGGAGCATTACGTTCCACCGGAGCCACCTCCTCCACCAGGTCCACTTCCTCCGCCTGAACCACTTCCCCCTCCGGAGCCACCGCTCCCACTTCCGGATCCTCCACCTGATCCTGAACCGCCGGACCCGCCCGAACCGCTGTCCCCACTAGAACCACTCCCATTCCCGGTACCACTGCCCCCACTTCCGGACCCGTCACCTGGTCCTGAGCCATCGGAACCGCTGTCCCCACCAGAACCACTCCCATTCCCGGTACCACCGCCTCCACTTCCGGATCCTCC
>JAOZUU010000416.1:1235-3447 GCA_029938515.1 Desulfobacterales bacterium
AAGTTTTTGGCCAGATGTTCAACTGAACTACGTGGGGCCTGTGACATGAAAGCATGATGCATGGATTTCATTTCATTAACATTAAACCCTTGTTGTAAAGCCTGATTGACCACTTCGGCAGCCGTGTTGGAAGACACGCCTTGACGCGCCATATCCCGGGCGGTCAGAAAGGTTTCCGTTGCCAGTGCATATCGCGTGTCTGGTTCCATTTGGCTCGATTTTTTCTGAAGTCGGTTAACGATTCTTTCCACATCCCGATGCTTCAAACCGGCCGTGACCCCCGTCGCCAGGATCTGCCCCAGACGACTGATTTCGGTTTTTTGATGCGCCAGTTGCCGGGCCTGCGTGAAGGCATACGCATTACGGGTAGCGACACGTTCCATGGCCTTCACGACCAATGGGGGAGAAACATTTTTGGCGATACCTTCAAAGGCCTTACTCATAACTGGTTCGATGGGCAGCCCTTTCCGGTGTGCCTCGACCACGATATTTTGGGCCTTTAAAATCGATTTTTCTTCGAATCGCGCCTGAATCATGGAGCGGGTCATTGTTATGGCGTCACTGGTTTCTATACCTGCACGGGCCATCTTTTCGCTACCGATTTTAAGTGCCTGTGACCATGTGTCCGGCAAATCCAGGCGCGCATCGTCACTGAAAGCCGCAGGGGTCAAAAACAGGCTGATACATATGATGATAGCGATTTTTCTCATTGTTTCCTCCGCTGGGTTACCTGTTAGGGTAACGGACGGCAGTTAAAAAGGTTACAGGTCACGGAAGGTAGATACAATTTTGCTTTCCAAAATCATCCCGTTCTTTAAACCGGCAGTCGGGAAGGTAGACTGAACCGTCAACGATATAAAAATACTTGAATTCGCGGTGACGGGGTACGCTGATTTCCCATAGGCCCAGGCCATTTTTTTGAGTATCATGGACCTGATAGTGATCGACAGAGGATGCGAACTGGACAATGCTTGCACCCGGTACGCGAAGGTATAGCTTCACGGAATCGAAACCGTTCCGGATATAATGCCTCGATGCGCATCCGCTCAACCCGATAAAAATAGCGACTGCGATCAGAACCATTTTTTCATATCGCACTTTTTACCTCGATGATCGAATTTTCCCCGCCGAAATCGTCTCTTTCCCGGGACAGGACAGTTGGATCGGCAATCTGTTGCCCGTCTTCAACCAGGTAACTGTAACGATGCTCTCCTTCGAACAGATTGAGCGTAACCACCCAGTATCCGCTCGAACTGAGCCTTTCCATGGTGACCGGTTGCCAATCGGTGAAGGTACCGATGATTTCGGCTTGGCGGGCATCGGGGCGGTAAATAACGAATCGGTGGGAGACTTTCTTTTTGATAACGGATCCGACAACGGTATCCATGCCGGATTTAATACCGGGCAAATCATACAGAAACAGCGCGACCGCAAATACCGCCAGGGCCATAGAAAATGCCGCAATGGGCCGTAGCCACCGAGGAAAAATGTTTCGCGCTGTTTTGATCTGTACTGTCGGCACGCGGGTGACCCATTCGGATGTTAACATTTTTTCCTGTTGAAGTAGGTCGATGGCGTCATCCGCAAAGGGCTTGTTTTCATGGACCGTCTCTATGAATTCAATTTTGTTATCAAGGTTCATCTCGTCATCGATGAACAGGCTGATTAAATCGTCTTTCATATTTCACCTGCACGAAGGAATTTTCTGAGTTTCAACCGCGAGCGGTGGATTTTAACCTTTACGTTCGACTCGCTGGTTCCGGTTATTTTGGCGATCTCCCGATATGAGAGATCGCTGCTTACGGCAAGGGTTAGCATCTCCCGTTCATCCCTATCGAGCCGCTGCATGGCGGAAAGGACCCGGCGGTACTCCTCACGCACCAAAAAGACTCGTTCCTGATCAAGGCCGGAATCATGCCTACCCTCTTCATAGGATTTATGGGTGTCTTTTCCACGGAAATTGTCAAACAGCAGATTCCGACCAATGGTAAAGAGCAATGATACACTCACATCTTTGTCTTTGTACCGTTCAAAATACCGGGTAAAGCTGTCCTGCATAAGATCTGCCGACAGGTGGTAGTCGCCGGTCATTCGCAGTAAATAGCCGAAAAGCCGGTCCTTGTTTGATCTATAAAATTCTCTGAAATTTTCCACCCTGTTATTATAACGCAATTTTTGCTCAAAGGTTACGCTTTTTTTTTGATTGTCAAAA
>JAOZUU010000417.1 GCA_029938515.1 Desulfobacterales bacterium
CGGGATGGTTCGTGGGCCTGCTGCTTTTATGATACGGCCTCGCATGCCTGCCGGATTTACGACAGCCGTCCCGTGGAGTGCCGGGTGCTCGCTTGCTGGGATACGACTGATATCGAGCAAATTTATGCTCATGACCGCTTGACACGTCAGGATCTTTTAGGATCCGTCAGCGGTCTTTGGGAAATCGTCCAAACGCACGAGCGTCGGTGTACCTATCGAAAGATTGAAAAATGGTTGCCTCAATTAAAAGGTGGTAATGAAACCGGAGCCCGGGCGGCGCTTTGTGAAATTATCGCCTATGACAGACATCTTCGATCCCTGGCGGTCACAAAAAGCGGCATCGCCCCCGCGCTTCTCGATTTTCTTTTTGGCCGGCCGCTATCGGAAACCCTCCTCAAAATGTACCGCCTTAATGTGAAAAAAGAGGGAACATTGCCTTGAGCCTTGTTCACATTATTTTAGAAACTATGTAAAAAACTACCCAAAACTATAGAAATTAGTCCATAATTGTCGAGAAAACCGTTATTATCAGATGGGTATGAGTTTATTTTATCTATCTGGAATTGTATGAGATTTAAGATAATGACCTTTTTTCGTTAAATCGGCCCGGGTTTTGCATCACTTTTGGCTTTTATTGTCGTTTAAAATTAATTTTATCAACGCACCAGAGAACTCAGCGCATTGGAAAAATTATGTCTATATCTGTTATGAAAGCTGACCGGATAACCGAAAAAGGTGGAAGACGCACTGGAATTGAACGGCGCGAATTTTCTTTCACGGCATATGTTCCGGAACGTCGAGAAGGCCAAGATCGCAGAGAGTATGAGGATCGAAGGCAAAAACCACGAATTCTAACCTGCTTGAAAAAAAATAAAGATGATCTGAATGAGAATGCTTCAACCTGAGACAATTTAAACTCGCCCCAGAATGCCTATTTTTTCCTTTGGGAAGCGTTTTACCTTCCACTTATTGTTTCAATCCCGCTTTGTATAAGGCGTTTCCCAAACGATCCATTACGGCCCGATCCTTAAAAGGCAATTTTTGTTTTGCCTGTTTTAAAGAAAAATCGGGGTTTGCCTTCAATAATTTCACCGTTTCAATCCGGGCCTTATCTTCTTCCCCTAGCTCGGCAAAACTAGCCGTCAAATAGATATAGGTCGGCCAAAAATTGGGATTGCGATTGAGAACTCTTTTAAGCGTTGTAATTGCCTCCCCATAGCGCTTTGTTAAATAATAGGCGCTTCCCAGGTTGTGGAAATACCAGACGGGCGGAATTGGATTGAGTCGAATCGCCTTTTCAAGCAACGTAATGGCTTCCTCGGGTCTTCCCGCAAAGTTCATTATTTCCCCCAACCCCGCCAACCCATCGGCATAATTTGGGTTAAGCGCGATGGCCGTTTCTAGTTCGGTAATGGCCAGGCCGTGCTTTTTTTGCCACAGATAGATCTTACCCAATAAAGTATGAGCTTCTGATAAAGACGCATCCAATGACAAGGCCTTTTGCGCCAGTCCTAGTGCCCGCTCCAGGGCCCGAGGGGTCGCACTCCACCTGAAGGCCCACTCCATCCAGTAGGTATATCCCAGCCAGGAGTAGGCCGGGGCATACTTCGGATCCAGGTCTATCGCTTTTTTAAACATTTGTTGTGCCAGGGTATTTTCATCCGGGGTGACGCGGAAAAAATAGTCGACCCCGCGCAAGGTATAGTCGTAGGCTTCAATGTTGTCCGTTCCTTTTCGAACCAGGCGCCTTTTATCGTCATTTGTCAGCTTAACCACCAAAGCCGCGACGATTTTTTGGGCGACTTCGTCTTGCAGTGCAAAGATATCCTTTAGATTACGGTCATAGCGTTCCGCCCACACATGGCCACCGTTAGATGCATCGATTAGCTGCGCGTTTATGCGTATATGCTCGCCGGCCTTTCGAACGCTGCCTTCCAGTACATAACGAACCCCCAGTTCACGGCTAATCTGGTCGACTTTCACGTTTTTGCCCTTGTAGGTGAAAACCGAATTGCGAGCAATAACAAACAGGCCGGAAATTTTAGACAGATCGGTGATCAGATCGTCGGTCATACCGTCACTGAAATACTCCTGGTCGGGATCGTCGCTCAGATTGATAAAAGGGAGCACGGCGATGGAGGGTTTTTCGGGCAATGGAAATGCCATCTTTTCCTCGGAGGCAATTTCCAAAGAAGGAAGCGCGGGTCGTTTATTATAATGCCGAATCATTAATATCCCGGCCACGATAAAGAGCACTCCCAGGACAACTAAAACGGCCCATTGTCCTCGAGGTGTTCGATATTTTCCCTGGCCGATCGTCTTACCAATGGATTTCGGGTCCATCAGCACTCGGTAAATCTTCACCGGTTTTTTTATGTTTTTAACGGTTTGCTTTCCCTGATACTCATACCCCAAGGCAAGCTTGTTCTCGATTTGATCGTGGACGGTTTCAGAAATACAAATGCCTCCACCATCAGCTAAGCCTTCAATTCGGGCCGCGATATTAACCCCATCGCCGTAAATTTGATCGCCCTCCTCGATGACATCCCCAAGATTGATCCCGATACGAAACTCCATCTTGCGACTTTCGGGCAACGCAGCGTTTTTGATCCTAAGGGTTTCCTGGATCTTTACGGCACAACGAACCGCATCGACCACACTACCAAATTCAGCCAGAATAGCGTCACCCTCCGTACCCACCACCCGGCCGCGATGCCGTTGGATAAACGTGGACATCACCTCAAGGTAAGTGGACAGCGTATGGAGAGTCGCTTCCTCGTCTTCACCCATCAGGAGGCTGTAACCTTTGACATCCGCATGGAAAATCGCGGTTAGCTTACGTTTAAAGTCTGGTGTGTTCATATATTCAACATATTTAAATTTTCGGAGAAAATGGTAAGAATATAATGACCTTTTTGTCAACAAAATAAGGTGTTATGTTCCGAAATGCTTTTCCGAGGCGTAACAAATTGTAACATCATGTAACTTTCCACAATTACCGGTCCGGAACTGAATAGGCCCTGAATATCTTCGACACGGACAGCGCGATGCGATCCAGCATGATTGGGTTATCGATTGATAGCCCGCTGACGGACGAATATGAGATCGAAAAAGTTCTTGACAGGGGCGATTATTATGAATATTATTCTGTAAATTTATTGATAATTTGAATTATGGACGATATTAGTTTTAAAATACTGAAGATTTTGCAGGAAAAGGCCCGTATTCCCAATGTGGAGGTCGCCCGGCAGGTGGGATTGGCGCCTTCGGCGGTGCTCGAACGGATCCGTAAACTGGAAAAGATTGGGATTATCGAGGGTTACGAGGTCCGACTGAATCCGAAATATTTCACCAAGAGCCTGGTGGCCTTTGTAACCGTCGCCACGGAACCGGGGGATACAGGAGACCGGGCAGGAGAGGCTTTGGCGGAGATTGAATTGGTTC
>JAOZUU010000030.1:0-1342 GCA_029938515.1 Desulfobacterales bacterium
CGAGATTTTCTCTATAGATTGTATCAAATACTTCCATATGTTTATTAGCCATCTTGAAAATCCCGATTGATCATTGCGGCCATATATCCCGCGCCGAAGCCATTGTCGATATTGACGACGGCCACGTTCGAGCTGCAGCTGTTCAGCATGGCAAACAGGGCGGTCAGCCCCCCCAGGCTGGCACCGTAACCGACACTGGTGGGGACAGCGATTACCGGCCGGGCCACCATGCCGGCCACCACGCTGGGCAGGGCGCCTTCCATTCCGGCCACCACGATGAGGACGGCGGCATTTTGAATCCTTTCCCGATGATCGAGGAGTCGATGAATACCCGCCACGCCCACGTCGAAGATCGATTCGACCTGGTTGCCCATGGCCTGGGCGGTTAGAAGGGCCTCTTTGGCCACCGGAATATCGGATGTGCCGGCCGATATCACCAGGATGCTTCCCCGACCCGAAAGGGCCGGTTTTTGATTTTGCCAGATCAGCATACGGGCATCTTCATGATACCTAGCGGCGGGAATTGTGGCGACTATCTGGTTTGCCTTGGATGAATCGACCCGGGTGGCCAGAACGACATTTTCGCGAACGATCATTTTTTCCATGATGCCGCGAATCTGGTCGGCGGTTTTATCCTGCCCGTAAATAACTTCGGGGAACCCCTTGCGCAGACTGCGATGATGATCAACGCAGGCATAGTCCAGGGTTTCATAGGGGAGGTCGAACAGCTGTTTGCCGGCGGCGACCACCCCGATCTTTCCGGCAGCCACTTCGTTCAGCAGGTGGATTAAATCGGATTTATCCATGGGGCCGTCCTCGCCTTATTCTTTGAGGTCTTGCTGAAGAAGATCCCCGGATTTAGCCGACGTGGTCGGCGAGGAGGGCGCTATTTTTGAGGTCCTGTTCAGGACGTCGGCTTCGAGTGATTTTAATTGTCGCTTGAGTTTCAGAATTTCATTTTCATAAATGGTGGCGTTTTTCGTTAAATCCGTCACATGCTGTTTTAGTGCGTCAATTCTTTCCCGATGATCGGAGAGGGTGCTTGAGACCTGACTGGATACCGGGCTGGATACCGGTTGCTGCGCATTCAGGCGCTTTTTGATCAGGTTTTCCGCTGCCTGTTTGTCGATCCTGGTGGTGGCCAGGTTATTCGTCTTGCTTTGCAATTCGATCAGATTTTTAGATGATCGATCCAATTGCAGGGTGATCTCGCCAATTTCGCCGGACAGATTCTCTTTTACCGCCGCCAGATTCGATTTCAACGTTTGGAGGTCGGCATCCAGTGCCTTGATTTTTTTGAGACTGGCTTCCAGCGCATTTATTTTTTTCAGGGTTTCCCCGG
>JAOZUU010000030.1:1442-12260 GCA_029938515.1 Desulfobacterales bacterium
CTTTGAGATCGGGTGACACGACGGTACAGGTCAAAATAGGCTGCGATCATCCCCGCAATCAATATGAGCAGAATGATGGTGAATCCAATGGAAGACCGCTTCCGGCCTCCCCGTTGTTGTTCTAGGGGGGCTGCTGTTTTATCGGTGCCCTCACCCATGCTAAATCTGAATTTTCCCGGTTGCTGCTCGGCCATCTATCCTATTCCCATTCAATGGTGCTCGGTGGTTTGGAGCTGATATCATAAACCACCCGGTTGACGCCGTTGGTTTCGTTAATAATCCGGTTGGATACTTTCGCCAGGAATTTGTGGGGGAGTTTGGCCCAGTCGGCCGTCATGGCATCCTTGCTGGTCACGGCCCGGATCGCGATGATATTTTCATAGGTCCGCTTGTCTCCCATCACCCCCACGCTTTTAATGGGCAGCAGAACGGCAAATGACTGCCATAATTTTTTATAGTATCCGGCCGATTTTATCTCCTGGAGCAGCAAATCGTCAACCTGCCGGAGGATCGTCAGGCGCCTGGCGGTTATTTCTCCGATAATCCGTATGGCCAGGCCCGGGCCGGGAAAGGGTTGCCGCCAGACCAACTCATCGGACAGGCCGAGGGTCTTGCCCAGTTTGCGAACCTCATCTTTGAACAGGTATTGAAGCGGCTCCACCAGTTTTAATTTCATTTTTTTCGGCAATCCGCCCACGTTGTGATGAGATTTGATCACCGAGGTTGGACCACCGAAGGCTGAACGGGATTCGATAATGTCCGGATACAATGTCCCCTGGGCCAGAAAAGCGGCATTCCGTATTTTTCCAGCTTCCACTTCAAACACGGTCATGAAAACCCGGCCGATGATTTTGCGTTTTTTCTCCGGATCCGTTACCCCCGCAAGGGCGGTTAAGAACTGGCGTTTGGCGCTGACGAAGCGGATATTGATGTTCAAATGCTGTTTCAGTGTTTTTTTGAGTTTTTCTCCCTCTTTCAGTCGTAATAACCCGTTGTCCACGAAGATGCAGGTCAGCTTCTTGCCGATGGCCCGGTGAATCAAAAGGGCTGTGACCGAGGAATCGACGCCGCCGCTTAATCCGAGAATGACCCGCTGGTCTCCCACAGTTTCGCGAATACGGTTTACCGCCTGGATGGCAAAATTTTTCATGGTCCATAGACGTTTGCACCCGCAAATATCAAACAGGAAGCGGCCCAGCATCTTTTTCCCCTGGGGCGTGTGGGCCACTTCCGGATGAAACTGGACACCAAACCGCTTTTTTCGGGCATGGGCCACGGCGGCGGCCCTGGTGCTGGACGTGGAAGCGGTAATCTTGAATCCCCGGGGGAGTTTTCCGATGGAGTCACCATGGCTCATCCAGCAGGTGGTTCGCTTGTCGATATCTCTAAACAGGTGGTTTTTTGATTTAATGATCAGTTCGGCAAAGCCGTATTCACGTTTTTTGGAACTTTTGACCGTACCGCCCAGGGCATCCACCATATAATGCAGACCGTAACAGATCCCCAGGATGGGAATCCCAAGACCGAAAATGGCCTTGTCGATGCGGGGGCTGTTTTTTTCGTAAATACTCGACGGTCCTCCGGATAAAATGATGCCGTCCGGGTTCAGCTTTTCGATGGCAGCCAGTTTAATGGTCGGGGGTTCCACCTGGCAAAAGACACGGTGCTCCCTGACCCGGCGGGCAATGAGTTGATTGTATTGGGACCCGAAATCGATAATCAGAATCATTTTTTTCCCTTGAGATACGATTAATTCCCGTCACGGATTAGCGCCTATTTTTTTCAAATCCCATCATGTTTTCGAAGGATTTATCTAACACAATATTTTCGCCACCAAGACACCAAGGCGCGAAGCTTATTAATAATAAACATTTATTGTTTGTGTCTTGGTGCCTTTGTGGCTATTCTTTCCGGTAACCGGGTTAGAGTTTTGTCAATTGCGATAACACGGTAAATATGTTAAACACCACTTGAAATGTCAACTGAAAACTCTCGGCTTCAGGCTAAAGGCCGAGGATTTATTTATCATTTTGTTTTATCAAAAGGGGTGGGCCAAGTATGTATGATGCGTCTGATTTAAGGAAGGGGCTGAAGATCGAAATCGATGGGGAACCGCATGTATTGGTACGATTTGAATTTTCCAAGCCCGGAAAAGGGCAAGCCCTGTACCGTTGTAAATTAAAGAATATGATTACCGGCTCCCAGTTTGATCGAACCTATCGCTCCGGGGATAAGTTCAACAAGGCCGATCTGGAAGAACAGGAGATGGAATATCTGTATACTGATGGCGACAGTTATTGTTTTATGAATACCAAATCCTATGAGCAGGAATTTTTAACGGAAGAACAGATGGGCGATGCCATGGACTTTCTAAAAGAGAACACCGTTTGTGACGTGCTGTTGTTCGACAGGCGACCCATTGGCGTCACTTTGCCCATGTTTATCAACCTTCGGGTGAAAAAAACCGATCCGTGGGTCAAGGGCGACACTGCTTCAGGTGATACTAAACTGGCGACCCTGGAGACCGGTTTTGAGCTGCAGGTACCACCATTTATCGAAGAAGACGAGATGGTTCGCATCGATACCCGCACCGGTGAATACGTGGAACGGGTTAAAGAATAATGAAAAAGAAAGACTCACAAGATCCAAACAACTCCCTGTCCCTTCCCCGTCCTTCCTCTAAAGATTTGCGGGGAAAACAATCGGTTCGTGCGACTTTTCGCCTGTCCAAAAGAGCCGTCGAAACCATCAGTATCCTGGCCGTTCAACTGGGGATTAAGCAAAAATCACTGTTTGATCACCTGATCGAGGATATGGAAGCCCTGGATCTGATCGCCCGCCGTTTGGACCCTGGCATCCTCCAGGGTATCCCACGGGTTCAAAAGACTTACGTGTTAAACCGCCGGACATTGATGTGCCTGGACAGGACTTCCCGGGAATATAATGCACCCCGTGATGCCCTGGTGGAACATTCCATTCAGAGATTGCTTCCGGTAATCACCCGGGAACTGGAGAAACACCGCTTTCGCAAACAGATGACCGCTGAAACGAAGGAATTATTAAAGCAAGGTGATGGCATGCTTCGGAAAATGGTCAACTCGCTGGGAAAAGATGACCCGGTCAGCATCCAGTTCATGGCGGCCATGCGAACTCTTGTCGATGCCCAGCATCAGATGGAGGCGTGCGTGGAGAAAGGCGAGGAGCTTGAGGATTTTTTATCGACCATCGATCGGTGAGCATAGTGCGTTTTTAGGGTCTCATCAAATAAATAGCTTGCGCATGCTGTTGGGTATGTGTATATTAAAGGTATACTTTAGTGCCACGACAGGAGGTTAGTTCATGCAAACCGTCACTAAACCCTTAGTCAGGAAACAATATTTGATTTCTCCGGAGCAGGTCGAAAAGCTAAGCCTACTTGCCGAAGAAAAAAAAGTATCGGCAGCAGAAATAGTGCGCAACGCTATTGCCGCATATAACCCGGACGTTCCTACCGACATGGAAGAGTCTGAACTATTGGAACTGGTTTCTGCAAGAGTCAAGGAGGCCGTTACTGAAACCCGAAAAACCAGAAAACATTTAGAAAGGACTCTAAAAAAATTGTCTTCAGGAGCCATCTAATGGGAACCTGGAAAGATTTGTTGATAGACATGCTCAAACTTACGGATGAAGTAAAGCGTCTCAACAAATCCGTTGAGCGTCTAGATTTATACGCTGTTGAAATGGATAAAAGAATAGTCCGGCTCGAAACTATAGTCGAGATTGCTAAGGGACAGCAACCGGGGCGGAAGAAGGTAACTTAGCTGTCCATAAAACAAGGATTGAAACATGCCCTAAAGGGAACCCTAAATCACAAATCACAAATCGTAAATCACAAATGTCGAAAGGCATTATCCAAGAGAGTTTTTTATAACGTTTTTTGGGGCTTTGCCACCTGATATTTAAGCACCACCAGTTCATCATCCACTTTCCCCATTGATTTAAGGTCCAGCGATAGATCCAGTTCTTCGGAAAAGAGATCGATCCCGGTGCCGAAGATTTTCGGTGAAATCGTCACGACAATCTCATCAATGAGATTCGCCCTGGCAAAGAGGGTGTTGATGGTACTCCCGCCAGAGAGGATGACTTCGGTGTATCCGGATGCTTTCAATTCGTCTAAAAGGTCGGCCGGTTTCTGGTCGGTAAATATCAGGTTTTCGTTATCGGATTGGCGGTCTTTATTCCTTGTCAAGACGATGTTTTTTCTTCCGGGCAGGGGACATCCGATGGTGTCGTAGGTCCGTGAACCCATAATCAGCACGCCGGCTTTTTTCGTCATCTGAACAAACAGTTTTTTATCCGCCTTGCTGCTCCAGTCGATGAATTGATTCGGATGTCTGGCAATCTTTCCATCAACCGTGAGGGCCATCAGTAAAATGACTTTCATGGGGATGCCTCGTTTTTAATGAGTTCTTGAGTTTGATGAGTTTCTGAGTTTAATGAGTTCCTGAGTTTGATGAGTTTCTGAGTTGCGAGTTGAGAAATTTCCCAACTTTCAACAACTCTCTAAACTCAATAAACTCTTAACTCTCTCAACTCCATAAACTTTTAATGTGGAACATTCATTTTTTCCGTATAGCCCCAATAAACATCAGCGCTGCCGCTAAAAACAATGCCACCGTAATTTTTGGGTTTGTTCCCTGGGTTGAAAAAATGGTGCCGGTAAGCAAAAATCCGATCGCGCCGATCATCCACCCCAGTCGGGTGATGGCTGTTTCCAGGCGCTGGACGGCCTTGCGGGTACCGGGTGCGAGGGCCGATTGCACCATCATGTCGCCCCGTTCGATATGGGAGAGCACGCGGTCGACCCGGGACGGTATTTTAAACAACATCTGTCCGATCTGTTCGATTTCCTGGCGCCATTCGGACCGATTGGTTTTCAGCTTCTCTTTGGCGTAGCGCTCGGCATAGGGGATGGTCCGGGACCAGACGTCGAAATCCGGATCAAGGTGAGTGGCCATGCCGGCCAGGATTCCCATGGCCCGCATGACAAACAAGAGATCCGCCTGGAATTGGAAGGGTGCTTCAAAGATCACCTCGCGATATTCTTTCATGAAATAGCGGATTTCCGCCAGGGCCGTGTCTTTCAGGTCGGCCATGCGCACTCCCCAAAAACGCCGGAACAACATTTCGTGGGCTTCTTCAATGAGTTTGACATCGGCGTCGGGTAAAAGGACGCCGGCATCGATATAGGCCTGGACGATTCGATAAACATCCCGGGTTCCCACCCCGATGGCATAATCCCGCAAAGCGGATCGCATCCGCTCCGGAATAACGGCCATCATTCCAAAATCGACAAATGCAATTTGAAACGATCTGTCCGGCTGGCGGACAGGAGGCTCTGGGGCTGCTGGATCGGATCCGTCTTCACCGGTTTCATCCGGTATCGATAACGGAATCACAAACAGATTACCCGGATGCGGATCGGCGTGAACGAAATAAGTTTCGAAGACCTGTTTCATATAGATATCGTAAAGGGTCTGAGCCACTGCCGCACTTTGGATGCCGGCGTTTTCCATGGCCCGGATGTCGGTGATTTTAATGCCGCCGACATTTTCCATGGCCAGGGTCTGGCCGGCGCTGTATTCCCAATAAATCCTGGGAACAACCACAGTTGGATCGTGTTTGAAATCCGCGGCAAAGCGTTCCGCGTTCTTACCTTCGGCAGTCAGATTCAATTCGTTGCGGGTGACCGTGGCAAACTCATCCACCAGCCAGTCCAGGTCGACTCGCCGCCGAATGGCTTTATGGAATTTAAGCCATTTGATGGCCATCCGGATGGCGGAAAGGTCCGTTTCCACCACGGATTCGATGTCCGGTCGAAGGACTTTGATCGCCAGATCCTCACCGGCACTGGTTTTTGCCAGGTGGACCTGGGCCAGGGATGCCGATCCCAGCGGTTGGGCATCGATTTCAGCAAAGATCTCATCCACGGGTCGATTAAGGTCGGTTTCGATCTGGTGACGGATTGTGTCAAAGGGTTCGGGGGGAACCTCATCCTGGAGGTCGGCCAACTCCCCGGTGATCTCAACAGGGAGCACATCGACACGGATACTTAGAAACTGACCCAGCTTGATCAGGACGCCGCCCAAATCCAGGGCCAGTTTCCGATATCGACGGGCAATGGCCTGCCAGCGGGGGACAGGTGGCTTGCGAAGCAGACGTAGGCCGGGCAGTTTCAGGATAATATCCCACCAGACGGCATGAATCAGGGCCCGGATGAAAAATCGTCGGACCCGTCGGTAGCGGTTGGGGAGGATGGCAGCGGTTTTGGGTTCGGATGGCATGGGTGTCGAAGCGTGCCTGATGTAATTCATCATCGTTGATAACATCCCCCCTTTATCCCCCTTTAAAGAGGGGGATAAAGGGGGATGTAAAAAGAGATGGCCCAAGACTCAAGAGCGCCTAAAGTGCACCCGCTACCGCGGGATTATGGATATTCATGGGCCGGGATTCTGGTCCACGGTAGAATTCCAGCAACCAGTACTCAGCATCCAGTTTCCAGTATCAATAGGCTTTCAGATAATGTTTTTTGGCAAGGCTAGAGGGAGTCCCCCTGAGTAAGTCGTACCCCCTGTACGTCGTCGAAGGGGGGCGACCGATAACGCAGTCCAAAAACTTTATCTGGAAGACTATATTATATCTTCCCCCCGCGCCCGTCATCGCAGGGACCATCATCGCCATCGGCCCGGGAGTGTTCAGCCGTGCCGGAGAGGGTGCAAGAGGGATCATCTTCATCTGCCGGCGCAGCAGCGTCTGCTACGACCGGTGCTTTAGTGGTTGCGGGTGCATCTTCTTCGACTTCCATCCCCGCCAGGCGCTGGAAGGAACGGTAGCGCGCCAAATAATCTTTTTCCAGTTGAGTGGTGAGCCGTGTAAACTCATCGGGGAAGGTTTTTTGCAATGAATTGTAGCGGACTTCACCGGCCAGAAAATCCTGCAGGCTGCCGTCGGGCTCCTTTGAATCAAGGATGAACGGGTTTTTCCCCTCGGCCTTAAGTTGCGGATTGTATCGGTACAGGGGCCAGTAACCTGATTTTACGGCCAGGTCCATTTCGGTCTGGCTTTTCCCCATACCGGCCATGATACCGTGGTTGATGCAGGATGCATAGCTCAGGATCAGCGACGGGCCGTCATAGCTTTCCGCCTCGATCATGGCATTTAACATCTGTTTCTTGTTGGCGCCCATGGCCATGCTGGCCACATAAATATAGCCGTAACTCATAAACATGGCGCCCATGTCCTTCTTGGCAGTTTTCTTTCCCGAATAGGCGAACTTGGCCACGGATCCCATGGGGGTCGCCTTGGAAGATTGCCCGCCGGTATTGGAGTACACCTCGGTATCGAAAACCATCACATTGATATCCTCGCCGGACGCCAGGATATGGTCGATACCGCCGAAGGCGATATCATAGGCCGCGCCGTCACCGAGAAATACCCAATACGATTTCTTGGTAAAGAGCTTGGCCTGATTTAAAATATTGGATAGAAGCGGATTATCCGTATGCGCCGGAAGTAATGCTTTCAGCCGATCTCCGTATGTCCGGGAAAGGTCCGCGTCCTGCTTGTTTTCCAGCCAACCGGAGAGCGCCTCCTTAAGCTCGCCGGGCAGCTCGAAGTCTAGTTCGGAGTCTATGGCCTGTTGAACCTGATCGGCCAGTTTACGGCGTTGTTGCAGGGCGCCAAGAAACATACCATAGGTAAACTCCGCCGGATCCTCGAACAGGGAATTGCCCCAGGTGGGACCGAACCCGTCCTTATTGACACAATAGGGGATCGCAGGGGCCGAACCCCCCCAGATGGAACTGCATCCCGTGGCATTGCCGATGATCATCCGCTCGCCGAATAACTGGGTCAGCAGCTTGGCATAGGGTGTTTCGCCGCAACCGGCGCAAGCTCCCGAGAACTCAAGCAGGGGCTGAACAAACTGGCTTCCCTTGACCGTTGTTCGCTTGGTGAGGTCGTCACGTACGGGAATGGAAACGGCGTAGGTGTGATTGGGCACCTGGGCCCCTGTCTGGCTCTCCAGCGGTTTCATGACCAGGGCCGGCTTCTTGGCCGGACAGATGTCGGCGCAGTTGCCACAACCCAGACAATCAAGGGTATTGACCTGGATGCGGAACTGGTACCCCTTTAAATCTTTTCCCAGCGCCTTTTTGGCGGTAAAGCCCTCGGGCGCCTTTTGAATTTCTTCGTCGGTCAGCAGAACCGGCCGGATGGCTGCGTGGGGGCAGACCATGGCGCATTGATTGCACTGGATACAATTATCGATGACCCACTCGGGCACCCGGATCGCCACGCCGCGTTTTTCGTACTGAGTGGTGGCCACGGGAAAAATGCCGTCTTTGGAAAAGGCGCTCACCGGCAGCTTGTCTCCCTGGGCGGCCAGAATCGGTTTCATGACGTTGTTGACCCATTCGGGTGTGTCTTCGGGAGCGGATTCACCCTGTGCGGCATCGGCCCAAGATTCGGGATAATCGATCTGAACCAGATTACCCAGGGTCTGGTCCACGGCGGCGACATTCATGTTGACGATTTTGTCGCCCTTGCGGCCGAACAACTTTTTGATCTGGTCCTTGAGATAGGCGAGGGCTTCATCCACGGGGATGACATTGGCCAGTTTGAAAAAGGCAGTCTGCATGATCATGTTGATCCGGCCCCCCAACCCCACTTCGGCGGCAATTTTGACTGCATCGATGTTGTAAAATTTTATTTTTTTGCGGGCAATGGTTTGACGCATTTTTCCGGGCAGGTGGGTTTCCATGTCTTCAAGGGTCCAAGGTGAATTCAGCACGAAGGTGCCGCCCTCCTTGATTCCTTCAAGCACATCGTAAACGTCTACGTATTTTTCCTTGTGGCAGGCGATATAATCGGCGGAATCAATGCAATAGGTGGACTGGATGGGAGATTGGCCGAAGCGCAGGTGCGAAATAGTTACACCGCCGGACTTTTTTGAATCGTAGGCAAAATACGCCTGGGCAAACATATCGGTGTTGTCGCCGATGATCTTGATGGCACTTTTATTGGCGCCCACCGTACCGTCGGCACCCAGTCCCCAGAACTTGCACTGTACCGTTCCTTCGGGGGACACGTCATAGCCGGTATCCACCGGCAGGGACGTATGGGTCACGTCGTCTTCGATTCCCACGGTGAAATGATTTTTCGGTTGATCCGAACGCATGTTGTCGTAAACAGCCTTGACCATACTGGGGGTAAACTCCTTGGATCCCAGCCCATAGCGTCCATTGATCAAAGCGGGTCCGGGGCCGGATTCCATATAGGCTGTGCAGATATCCTGGTAAAGTGGATCACCCAATGCGCCCGGTTCCTTGGTGCGGTCAAGGACGGTCACTTTAGTGGCGGTTTTCGGGATAGCGGCCAACAAATGCTCGGCGGAGAAGGGCCGATAAAGGCGGACTTTAATCAGACCGACTTTTTCACCCGCCCCCATCAGATGGTTCGCCGTCTCCTCGATGGTTTCGCAGGACGATCCCATGGAAACGATGACCCGATCGGCTTCGGGGTGCCCCACGTAATCGAACAGCTGGTATCGCCGTCCGGTGAGATCACCCACCTTCTGCATATATTTACTGATGATAGCGGGCACTTTCAGGTAATACGAGTTAGCTACTTCGCAACCCTGAAAATAGATGTCCGGGTTCTGAGCGGTTCCCCTGATTTCGGGCCGTTCGGGATTGATACCCCGGGCGCGAAAGGCCGCCACGGCATCCATGTTCACCAGGGCGGCCATATCCTTAAAGTCGATGATTTCAATTTTCTGAATTTCGTGGGAAGTGCGGAATCCGTCAAAGAAATGAATGAATGGCACACTCGCTTCGATGGCCGACAGGTGGGTCACCAGTCCCAAATCCATCACTTCCTGAATCGAGGCCGAGGCGAGCAATCCAAACCCGGTCTGGCGCACCGCCATCACGTCCTGGTGATCCCCGAAAATGGACAGGGCATGGGCGGCAATGGCACGTGCGGTCACATGGATGACTGCGGGTAAAAGCTCCCCGGACATTTTATACATATTGGGAATCATCAGCAGGAGACCCTGGGAGGCGGTGAAGGTCGTGGTCAACGCACCGGCGGCCAGGGCCCCGTGCACCGAAGCGGCGGCGCCGGCCTCGGATTGAAGCTGGCGTATCAGCATGGGTTGATCGAACACATTCTTCAAGCCGTTGGCGGCCCACTCATCGCAAATTTCCCCAATGGGTGACGATGGCGTGATGGGATAGATAGCGGCTATGTCGCTCATGGCATAAGCCACATGGGCGGCGGCGGTATTTCCATCAACAGTTTTCATTTCCTTGGACATAAGATCGCTCCTTTAAATGTTTACATTAAGTAAAATATATAACAAGCTTATATTTCAGGTAATATTAGAGAATAGCTTGAGCTGTTCAGACAACCGAATAGTCGGTCGAAAGACAGTCTCATTATTTTAGCTATTCGAAAATTTGCATAAGCTATAATATTATCTAAATCATGCGAAAATGTAAATATAAATTTGGTTCCCAAATTTAATTTATCATTGAAAACCTGGTTCTCAGGGCCAGGTTAGAGATAACCGGCTATGCCGTGGCGGTTTGTTGAGAAAATCACGAATTTCAATCATTCAATGAACTTCCAAATCGAAATCGAAATCGGGATCGAAATCGAATTGTGCCTATCCATAAAGCTCGGTATCTTCTTGGACGCAATAATCCCTTCCAACCCAACGACTAAGCATTGCGGCGATGCAATCCAATTCAGCTTTTCGTGTCCAAACGTCATGTT
>JAOZUU010000418.1 GCA_029938515.1 Desulfobacterales bacterium
CCCTTGCTTGAGCTTTGAACTTTGAACCGCTCAATTTAAAATAATTATAGGAGATATCCACTCATTTTTCAACCGGCCATTATTGATACAATGTAATCCTAATTACAAACCGGATAGGGATGTTCCATGAAACCGCATGCCCTGCCTGGCGTTTCTCTGGGCCAGGGTTTTCCGAATCAGATCAAGCGTCTGGGATTTGTTAAGGGACCAACGGGGCGCCACCAGTTCTTCCCGATGCGGGTCTCCAGTCAGGCGATGGATCACCATATCGGCGGGTAAGCGTTCAAGCACATCACACACGAGCGACACATAGTCGTGCTGTTGCAAACAAGTATAGCGCCCCTGTCGATACAACCGCTCAAGGGGCGTCCCTTTTACGACGTAAAGCAGATGTAATTTAACCCCATCGATGCCGAGGGCTGCCACCGCCCGGGCGGTCTGGCGAATTCGATTCCGATCCTCCCCGGGCAGACCCAAGATCAAATGGGTGCAGATTTGAATGCCCCGTCCACGGGTTTGCGCCACGGCATCTGTAAAACAATGGAAATCATGCCCCCGCTGAATACGGCGTAAAGTATCATCATGCATGCTTTGTAAGCCATATTCGATCCACACCAGGCGGTCTTTGGTGTAAGATTCCAGAAGCGACAGAACCGGTTCATCCACGCAGTCCGGCCGGGTGCCAATGGAAAGTCCCACCACGTCTTTCACGGCCAGCGCCTCGCCGTACAGCCCGGCCAGTGTATCCACCGGCGCATAAGTGTTGGTAAATGACTGAAAATAGGCAATGAATTTTTTGGCCCGATACCGTCTGGATAAAAACGCTTTACCCGATCGGATCTGCTGGGATACGGAAAGCCCTCTGGCATAAGCGCCCGTCCCAGATCCCTTTTGATTACAATAAATGCATCCCCCCCGGCCGATCGTCCCGTCCCGGTTGGGGCAGGTCAAACCGGCGTCCACCGAAATCTTCTGGACCCGGCAGCCGAACCGCTCTCGGAAATAGGTATTCAGATCGTAATATCTATTGTCAGTGTTCATCCGTGGCCCTTGACCTCGCCCCTTGGGGGTAATAGCATCGATAAAACATTACCCTAATCGAGTGAGAATTCGATTAGGCTTGTCCGTCATTTGTTGTCAGTTGCAGGTTGAGGACAATACGTATAAAGCGTAATATCTCACCAATGGAAGAGAAATAAAAATTCAACTTTGTTTTATTGCCATAACACCATGGACAACAAACAACTGACAACGGACATTAAGCGTTTTCGCTCAATTGGGGTACTATTGTAAACCATGACAACCTTTTATTCAAACCGGTATGACATTATCGTTGTCGGTGCCGGCCATGCCGGCTGTGAAGCGGCCCTGGCCGCGGCCCGGATGGGGCACCCGGTACTGCTTTTAGCCATCGACCTGGATAAAGTGGCGGCCATGCCTTGCAGCCCATCCATCGGCGGAATGGCCAAAGGACAACTGGTCCGGGAAGTCGACGCCCTGGGCGGACAGATGGCCCGTGTCACCGACCAGACCGCTATTCAGTATCGCCTTCTCAACACAAAAAAGGGTCCTGCCGTCCAATCTTCCCGAACTCAGAACGACAAAAACCGGTATCATGCGGTAATGAAAGCTGTGCTGGAAAAGCAACCCGATCTTGATCTTAAACAGGCTCTCGTCGAAAAGCTGGTGATCGAGGACGGACATGTTTCCGGTGTGATCGATCAAACCGGCTTTGGCTATCAGGCCCGGGCGGTGATCCTGGCGACGGGCACTTTTCTAAGCGGGCGTGTCCATATCGGTTTTCACTCCATCAAAGCCGGGCGCGCCGGAGAGTTCGCCTCCTACGGGTTGCCCGAACAGATGCGGCAGCTCGGTTTCAAGCTCGGTCGTATGAAAACAGGGACCCCTCCCCGGCTTAAAAAAACCAGCATCGATTTTTCCAAGTTCACCGCCCAACCGGCGGATGACATCCCCCGGCCCTTTTCCATTTTTTCCAGAGAGATCAATCTGCCCCAATTACCCAGCTACCTGGGTTACACCAATCCAAGGGCGCATCGGCTGGTTGCCGAAAACCTGAAGCGTTCCGCCCTGTACGGTGGCATGATTCATGGGGTATCCGCCCGTTACTGCCCCTCTTTCGAAGATAAAATCGTCAGGTTTCCCGACCGGCAACGGCATCAAGTCATCCTTGAACCCGAGGGAATCGATACCGACGAGATTTACGCCAGCGGCCTGGGCAACAGCCTGCCCATGGAAATCCAGGTGCAATTTGTCCGCTCTGTGGAAGGGCTCGAAGAAACCGAAATCATGCGCCCCGCCTATGCCATCGAGTATGATTACGTCAATCCGATCGAACTCAAGCCGACCCTGGAAACCAAAACCGTTTCCGGCTTGTATATGGCTGGGCAGATAAATGGGACTTCCGGATACGAAGAGGCGGCCGCCCAGGGAATCTGGGCCGGTATCAATGCGGCCAGCCTCATTCAGGGCCGCCCGCCGTTCATTCTGGATCGATCCCAGGCGTACATGGGCGTGATGATTGACGACCTGGTGACGCGGGGTACCCGGGAACCGTACCGCATGTTTACCTCCCGGGCGGAATACCGGTTGATGCTGAGGGAAGACAACGCTGATCTAAGATTAGCGAAAATCGGCCATGATCTCGGATTGGTCGATAACGATACGGCCAGGAAAATCCGGGACCGCAAAAAAAAGATCGCAGCCGAAATCAACCGGGTCAACCGTACCGTCATCAGACCAACCGACACGGCGAATCAATATCTTGAATCCCTGGGGACCTCGCCGCTTAAAAGTGGCACTTTCCTGGACCGGCTTTTAAAACGGGCTGAACTCAGTTACGCGGCGGTGAAAAAACTGGCCCCGGCACCGGACCCGGTATCCGTAGCGGTGGCTGAACAGGTTCAAATCGAAATCAAATACGAAGGGTATATCAAAAGACAATTGAAGGAGATCGAGCGGTATAAAAATTTAGAGCAAATAAAAATACCCGCTGCATTTGGTTTTGAAAATGTGCCCGGCCTGTCGAACGAGTTAAAACAGAAACTTGGCGAGATCCACCCCTCCTCTTTGGGGCAGGCTTCGCGAATCGAGGGAATCACGCCGGCCGCTATTTCGGTACTCATGGTGGCGCTAAAAGCGCACAACGGAAACCATCCACTCAAAAAGGATCCAGGATCGACTTGACATTGCTAATATTTTGTTTATTTTTAGCCGTTTATGTGTGATCATGGTAATTTTTCAATAATGGCAGTATAAAAGCTATAACAATTTTGATAATCCCGTAAAAGCATCAACACCGTCATGCTGGACTTGATCCGGCATTTAGAAACGATAAAGGGAAAAACCCACATGGCCGAAACAAATTATTATAAAGTGTTAGGGGTCGATAAAAAGGCCACTGATGAAAAAATTA
>JAOZUU010000419.1 GCA_029938515.1 Desulfobacterales bacterium
GATTAAAAACATACCGTTCATGCAGGGATTTATATAACTTGGTTTCGGTAAGGGGGCAACCCTCAAGCATAATTTCCTGGGTCAATGTATTCGCTGTGTACTCTTTTTGGGTATCCTCACGAAATGACTGACGCTTGTTTTTATCAGCTTTTATACCAAGTATTCGGCCTTCGGTGCCCTTAAAAAACGCATCTGTAATTTCCAATTTCTCACCGGTGAAGGTGCATGTTTCGACAGATCCTGTTTCAAAATTGATCGCAAACAGGTAATTCTGAAGATCTTTTGAAATTTGTTCTTCATTGTAATAGTAAAGTGATTCTTTGACTTCCTGCAGTACCTTATAATTGTACATGTCCAGTAATGAATCCAGAAATTTTTCTGGAATGGATTCACTCAGATCCTGGCGAACTTTAGTAAAAAAAGTGCGCAGTTCCGCCATATTGATCATTTTGTCATCCCTGGAATATTTAGAGAAAAATTCATTGAATATTTTTATGGAATCTCGTCCGGAAAAACCCTTGGCTCCTTCTGATTCGGACTCGGCAAGAATTTTTCTCCGCCGTTTGGCTGTAAATCGCTTCCTATCTTCTTCGGTAAGCCACGGCGGAATGTGTCCCGCATAGATTTCCATCTTGAGTAACAGAAGGGTTTCGTCACAATACAACTGATATTTTTTAGGTTCACCGATCCACTCCAACAGGGCATTGGACTGAGCTTGCAGGCGGGAAGAGACAATCACCCGGGCAAAATTGTTTAGGACCCGGGGCAAAAAACCTTCATTGATATGTTTACCGAAAATATTTCGATAGATATCGACTTCGGTCTCGAAATCAAGTACATATGGGATACGGATATATTCGATCCGGTCCGAAAAACTCTGGATATCCTGAATGTTCTTTTTGTCTTCTGGATTCATAAGCGCAATCAGGAGTGAATTTACGTTTTCCTCGATATTTTCCACTTTGTGAACCCCTTCGCTGACAATGTTATGCAACTCTATCAACCGCTCGATATTATGTGATTTGATGTCCATGAGGGCATAAATGCCATTGTTGGTTTTCGAATATTGTGAAAAAATGTATTTGACCTGATTGCTGTCCCTGAGCATGCCGTTAATTCGTCTTTGAAGCATGGGATTGCTCATAATATTCTGCCGCATGGGCTTGTCACCGGGATTAAAAACGCTGATGCCTTCGCCAAGTCGACGGTTAAACTGATATGGACGGGCATACAACATTTTTAAAACTTCCTTAGGTCCGTTCAGCCGGTTTAAAAGGGCCCAATATATGGAGTTACAGATGGTGCATGGTGCTTCTTTGAATAACCAGTCATATTCTTTTTCGGTGAAAAGTTTCCACTTGAATTCATCGTTTAAAAACAGATCATCAATAAATTTCCGGCGGTAATGCTTTGGGATCATCAGGATGGGATGATCATGACTGGGACAGGGGATCTCGATATAATCCTCGGTGAAATATGGAAAAGCCTGATCTTTAAATTTTCCAGTCTTACCGTAGGGAAAACACGGGTCAAAGTCTTCTACAACAGACCGGTCCCACTCCTCTGATTCTTTATCACCGAATTGAATCGGCTTATCATAAAAGGGAAGCAGTTCATGTTCGGTAAGTGCACATAAAAGTTTCTGGTCGAGTCTCCACACGGCTTCATAGCGCAGACCTTCTTTGGTTTTTGTATATTCCTCGAATTTTAAGAGCAGGTTGTTGAGAAATGTGCTCTTTCCACATCCAGGAGGACCGTCAAAAATATAGATCTTGTTTTGTTGTGCGCCGCGTTTCATTGCTTCAATATGCTTCATCAGGCGATTGGCAAAGAGCCGATCCGAAAAAAAAGGGTGGTCCGTATCCTTTACAAAAAGCGAACTGCAATCATAACTGACGAAATGGGTTGATTCCGGATCATCCGGGTACTCATTGGTTTTTTCTACGATAAAGGACTTGATCATATCATAATAAACCTGGAATACATTGCGCAGTAAGGTGCGTGGATTTTTATAGAGGATCTTAAGAAAATCCTCGAAAGGTATTACAGGGAGCTGATGCCGTTCGCTCATACTGCGATCAAAATTCTGCATGGCATTTTTAATTCGTTCCATGGTGTTCATCCGAAGTTAAATATTTTTTTTCGAAAGTTTCCGGTCTTTCATGGTGTACACCACCCGTTGCCATTTTATTTCCCATTCTTCTTTTGTTTCCTGTTTCAACGCCGAAGGCACTGCCGAAGCACTTTTTGGCGGTGCTTGTGAAACGGAAACGACTTCGCTGGTTTCCAACTGAACCGATCCTCCCCACAAATATTCAATTCCCATCATGGTATTGGCAATGAATTCTTTTACCAATGGCTTTTCTTCAAATTGATGAACAAGGTAGATGGTATGATCAGCGCTCTTCTCAGGGTCCACTCCGATATGGGGGGGGTGATACAGGGAATCTTCAATCATCTGGCGAAAGTCCCGAGCATCTCGACTTTTGACATAATATTCCCATACCATTCGGCTTCTGTTCAATCGTTTGCCGGCAACAAACAGATTGTTACGGGTTACAAAATCCTGATCCAGAAATGTGCGAACAAACATGGAATCACAAAAATTCTCACGAACCTTGAAAATAAATTCTTTGCCTTGCCCCGTGTGATTATCATAGCGTTCGCGTTGATCTTCATCCAAAAGACGCTGGAATTCATAAGTGAACTTTCCCTTGTCAGCCATTTCTTCAATATAGTAAAAGAGGTGCCCTCCAAGGGCGTATGGATTTAACCCAACACGGGGCAGGGCGGTAACGGAGGCATTCACACGGGCAAAATCCACTTCGTGTCCTTTGATACGTTCGTCCTGCAGAAAAAGTGTTTCATGCCAGTAACTGGCCCACCCTTCATTCATAATTTTTGTACGGATCTGTGGCTGAAAAAACAAAGATGTGTTTCGGACGACCTGCATGACCGCTTGCATCCAGCGATTTTTTTCATCGTTTAAAAATTCTGAGTGCTCTATCAAATATTGAATCACATCTGTTCGCTGGCTGGGTTTTTTTTTCAGACTCTTTTTAAAAATCGCTTCAAACTCCGGGTGTTGTCTGAACACTTCCGCAAAAAAGGTTTTTTCACCCAGGTCTTTGGATTCACCAATACATTGATTGTATCTTTCAAGCTCCTTAATATATTCATGGATCTTGACGTTTAAAACAGATTGGAGAAACACGTCAAAGTAGAAATCAAGACGTTTGGGCCGTTCAGATACCGGATAGCGATTTAACCGCGAAAGTTCGTTGTGATAACCGACCAGATTGTCGATACCCCGTGTGAATTCAATAACGTAATCCACCCACCTTCCCTTTTCAGACCTGAGTCTGGCAATTAATCGTTTGTCCGAGAGGGCCTGGCCGGTAAAATCATAGTCAAAGGTATGATGAAAATAG
>JAOZUU010000420.1 GCA_029938515.1 Desulfobacterales bacterium
TACTCCACCGGCATCACTTTTATGCAGAATGTCCGGTGAAACGATCTTCATGGCGACCGGTCCATCGATTTGTTCCGCAGCTGCCACCGCTTCTTCGGCGGTCTTAATAGGCGAGGGTAGAAAGGCGGGAAGACCGTGTTCAACCAATAATGCCATCGCCTCGTGTTCGAGAAGGGCGTCGCGGCGTTCTTTTCGGGCCGTCCGTATGATTTCGGTCCCTTTTGGAGTCGCTCTGGCTCCCCATTGAAACGTCAGGTCCACATCCCTATGAGGAGAATTCAGGTAAGCGCCGTACTGTGCCAGCGCACTGATACTCTTGCAGGCGATATCGACAGAATCGTAGACGGGAATACCGAAGGATCGCAGTATATCAAGCGCCGGCGGTTTAGCGGAATTGAAGAGACTGTGCATGATAATCGGCTTGTTTATTTTTTCCACCAGTTTCCCCATCTGCCGGGCGGCCGCTTCCTCAATCACTGCCAGGCTTTCGGCAAATCGAATCCCATAACCGCCGAAAAGGCCGACCATAAGGAGCCCGCCCACCGATGGGTCATCCAGTATTATTTGCGCACATTCGGCAAAGACGGCCGGATCAGCATCACCCCCGCCAGCCACATCCACCGGGTTCGGCACCGAAGCGGCAAAGGGAAGGATTTTTCGGAGTTTTTCCTGGGTTGCTTCACTGAGAATGGGAATATCCACACCCATATCGGTGAGCAGATCGGAGGCGATGGTGGCATGCCCTCCTCCATCTGCTAAAATAGCCACACCACCGTTTTTGATGGGCGGCAAACTCGACAGGGTTTCAGCCACGGGGAACAGCTCATCGCTGTGTTCAAGCACTATGATACCGGCCCGGGTAAAGGCCCCTTTGGCCACCTCGGCCATACCGGCCAGAGCACCGGTATGGGAACCGGCCGAGCGTTGGCCGGTGGCGGAACGCCCGCTTTTCAGCAGAACAATGGGTTTTAGCCGGGTTGTTTGTTGAGCTTCAGTTAAAAATGAGCGGCCATCCCGCATCCCCTCCACATACATTAATATCAGACGGGTATCGGGATCGGTCCGGAAGTGGGAGAGGTACTCATGGAAATTGATATCCGCCTCGTTTCCAACCCCCACGTAATATGAAAACCCTTTTTGGCTGTTGGTTTTTGCTTCGGTGATAAGGCTCAGGGCCATGTTGCCGCTTTGGGTCAGCAGGGCGATATCCCCCTTGGGCACATCACGCATGCCCACCAGATTCAAATTCGCTTTCAAATTCATCATACCCGAAGTATTGGGGCCAATGAGCCGGATGCCATGTTTCCTGGCTGTCTGGGCGACTTCAACCTGGAGTTTTCTCCCTTCGTCACCCAACTCTCCAAACCCGCCGGCGATGATTACGGCACCGTGCACCCCTTTGGCACCGCAATCCTCCAGAATTGCGGGTATGGTCTGGGCCGGAGTCGTGATCAGAACCAGCTCAACCGGCCCCGAAATGTCCGAAACTTTCCCATGACAAGGTAAGCCCTGAATGGAATTTTCCCTGGGATTGACCGGGTAGATCTTGCCGCCATACTTTTCCGAAAGCAACGTCCGTATCGCCTGAAAACCCCTTTTGGTTTCGTTTTTCGAGGCGCCGACAATGGCCACAGAATCGGCGTCTAATATTTTTTCAAGAGACATTTTTTTCCTGTTTCGCTATCCGATTAACTGCGGAGCGATCTCCTCTATTAACGGTTTTAATTCGGTCAATGTTTCGGCGGATGCTTCGACGGCTCTGTTTATTTCCGCTTCGCCCATGGGGGTTGATACGGCAAAAAAACCACGGTTGGGAATAAAAATTCCTTTGTTCATCAGCGACAGGTGAAATAATCGGAGTATATCCCGATCGATGGTAAAAAAAGCGGTGGAGGCGGTGGATATAGGTTCCGGCGAAAAGTGGATCTGCTGCAGCGAGCCATACCCCTTAATCTGTGCCTTGATTTTCAATTCGTCCAGAACGCTTTGCAGTCCCTTGGCCAACGACCACCCTAAACCGTTGATCCGGTCGATGGCCTCAGCCGTCAACTCTTTCAATCCTGCCACTGAGGCGGCCACGGCGATTGGCGTGGCAACGAAGGTTCCCGCATGGTGGGCCGGATGTTTATGCCTGGGCGAGTAGACCGCCATGACCTCTTTCCGACCGCCGAATGCACCACTGGGCAGACCGCCGCCAATGGCTTTACCCAGGACAGTCAAATCGGGTTTAACCCCATAGATTTCCTGGGTGCCGCCAGTAGAAAGTCTGAAGCTGATCACTTCATCTAAAATGAGGAGCACATCGTTGGCATGGGCAGTTTCTTCTAAGAATTTAAGATAATCGTCTTCCGGTGGAATCATTCCGGCTGCCCCCATGACACCTTCAACAATCACGGCGGCCAGTTCATCTTTATTCTCCTTAATCATTTTTTCAGCTGCGATCTTGTCATTAAACGGCACCACCAGCATATCAAGCTCTGCACTTTTGGGCAGGCCCGGTGGTAGCCTGCGCCAGCCCACCGTCATTTCCATGGGATCGTAGCTGCCATGATAGTTGCCTTCCATTTTAAGGATTTTATCCTTACCGGTGAAAGCACGGGCCGCGCGGATGGCGAACATCACCGCTTCAGTCCCGGATGTACAAAACCGCACCCGCTCCATCGAAGGAATCCGTTCACAGAGAATTTGGGCCCATTCATAGGCCCGCTTAGGCGGTGCAGCCATCGCAGATCCCATAGGCGCCTGCTTGCAGATCGCCTCCACGACCCTGGGGTTATTGTTCCCCAGCACCATCGACGTCCAGTTATTGGAAAAATCAAGGTAGTCGTTGCCGTCCTCGTCGTAAAGGTGGCATCCGTCTCCTTTGGCCATGACTGCTGGATAGGGTTCAAACCAGATCGAAATCCGCATATCTCCATCGGGTACAAATCGCTTCGCATCTTCTATAATTTCTCGGGACTTTGATGTTTGCTGCAGATAAATGTCTTCAATTTTACGGCTGTATTCAGCCACCCTCTCTTTTTTTGTCATTTTTTTTAATATCCTCTTTTGGGGTTCAGTGTTTGGGCTTAATCTCTTCTTTTACCGAATTTTTCTTAACCTATTGATTGTAACTAGTCAATCTGAATAGTACAGAAGCTTTACTTAGGGTTCACGCAAAAATAAATTCGCAAATTTTAAGTGTTGAGGCGCCTTCCTGGCAAGGCGCGAAAGAGCAGGAATATCAGGCATATTCCGAGCTTTCGCAACGCTGCCAGGCAGGATGCATCGGCGCTTAAAATGTGAAGTTATTTTTGTGCGAGCCCTCAGCCAATTCGGCGGTCAAAGCCGGAACAATCTTAAAGATATCACCGATTATACCATAATCACATTTATTGAATATTGGTGCATCTTTATCACTGTTGATGGCAACAATAA
>JAOZUU010000421.1 GCA_029938515.1 Desulfobacterales bacterium
GTTTGTACTTTAAATTGCAAAGCATGATACGAAAATATGAAAAACTACTGAAGGAATATCTTGCTTTTTTCCCCTGCGTCGCTCTCATTGGTTCCCGGCAGTGCGGTAAAACAACACTCCTTCAGACACTCCCAAAGGGCTGGAAGGTTTTTGATCTTGAAAAGCAGAGTGATTTCCAAAGCCTTTCTCAGGATCCCGATCTGTTTTTTCGCTTGAATCCCGACAAAATTGCAATCGATGAGGCCCAGTTGCGGCCGGAGTTGTTTCCTGCCTTGCGCGTGGCGGTGGACAGGGACCGGCAGCGCACCGGCCGATTTGTAATCACCGGCTCCAGTTCCCCCAAACTGATTCACGCCGTTTCCGAGAGCCTTGCAGGACGTATCGGCATAATAGAAATGGCGCCGTTATCATTTTCTGAAACAAGGGAAGAATTGTCACCGCCGTTTTTCCAGTCTCTGATTGGTAGGATGCATGTTCGGGATTTAATTGGTGAGCTCAAGCCGCTTGGGAGCATACGTGATGTTCATGAATTCTGGTTCAGGGGGGGGTATCCTGAACCATGGCTGAAAAAAAGCAAACGCTTTCATTCGATCTGGATGAATCAATATGTTGACACCTATCTGTATCGGGATGTGGCCAAACTATTCCCCGGAATAAACGAAAGCAGATTCCGTTTGTTTGTGCAGATTCTGGCCGGTATCTCCGGAAATGTCATCAATTATTCGGACGTGGCGCGATCACTCGGTGTATCGCAACCCACGGTGAGGGATTATTTTGAAATTGCCGATGGCACTTTTTTATGGCGAAACATCCCCGCCTACACGCGAAACGCATTAAAACGTATCGTCAAACACCCAAAGGGGTATTTTCGTGACAGCGGACTTCTTCATTACCTGCTGCGTATTCCGGACGTGGATCTTCTGGCCACCCATCCGATCATGGGCCGCTCCTGGGAAGGGTTGGTCATAGAGGAAATTATTCGTGGCCTTAAAGCAACCGGTGCGGGATTTGATTACTATTATTATCGAACAGGGGGCGGTGCTGAAGTCGACCTGATACTTGAAGGTGAATTTGGGCTGATTCCCATTGAAGTAAAATATACCCAGACTGTGCCGTCAAAACAGTTACGGGCAATGAAAGATTTTATCAGGGAGCAAAATTGCCGTTTTGGACTGGTCATCAACAACGACGAAGGTCCCCGTTTGTATGATGAGCAAATTGCCGGCATACCCTTTGCCTGTATCTAAGTTAAAGGTTCGCGCGGAACAATGTAAGGGCATTCAGGGATCTTGGGCGATCCATTAAGATCCGGTAGAGAAATTTTCAGTTCTCTACTATTATTTCAAATAATCATGCAATTTCCGAGATGTTGCTAAAGGAGTTCCCGATGTCAATCTTGATAATTTCGCAAAAGATCGGTCTATTTGGACCTAAATCCCATGTGCAGTTGTTTTCTTACGATTAGACACATTGTGTAGTGGTGCGAAATTATATAAACCCAACAAACCCAACAAACCCAACAAACCCAACAAACCCAACAAACCCAACAAACTCAAGGAACCCAATGAACTCACCCAGCCCAATAAGCCGCATATTTTCAAATCTAACCGGTACGGTTGTCCGGAGTATTTTAACCCGGATGAGCCGGAAACGGTTGCCGAAAACGGACGGGGAGATCGTCCTCTCCGGCCTGCTTGCTTCCGTGGAGATCGTTCGGGATCAGTGGGGGGTTCCCCATATTTATGCCGAGACGATCCCGGACCTTTTCTTTGCCCAGGGATTTGTTCATGCCCAGGATCGATTGTGGCAGATGGAGCTGAACCGTCGGACTGCCCAGGGACAGTTGAGCGAGGTGTTTGGTGAACTGGCCTTGGATACGGACCGGGCCACCCGGACTTTCGGCTTTAATCGTCTCGGTCGTGAAGACTGGGCGAGCGCTGAAAATGAGTTAAAGGATATCCTACAGGCCTATACCGCCGGTGTAAATGCGTTTATCGAAAACCCGGACACCCGGCTTCCCATCGAATTCAGCCTGCTCAGGCACCGGCCGGAACCCTGGCGGCCGGAAGACAGCACCTCTTTTGCCCGGCTCATAATGTGGAAGTTGTCCCATGCCTGGTATGGTGAAATTATTCGCGCGCAACTGATCGAGGCCGTGGGCGCAGAACACGCCGCTGAGCTGGAAATCCATTACCCCCCGGGCCACCCGGTTACCCTGCCCAAGGGGATCGAGTTCAACCGGCTCGATCCGGATGGAATGCCGTACCGGGTGCCCGGTCCCTTCCTGGAACGGGGTCTGGGAAGTAACGCCTGGGCCGTTTCGGGCAACCGCAGCGCCACCGGACAACCGGTTCTTTGCAATGATATGCATTTACCCCTGAGCCAGCCGGGCTTATGGTATTTCAACCACCTCAGCGCCGAAACATTCAACGTCACCGGCGTGTCGATCCCCGGCGCGCCCCTGGTGCAGGTGGGGCACAATGACCGCATCGCCTGGGGAATGACCCTGGCTTTTACGGATGCGGAAGACCTGTTCATTGAAAAACTGGACCCGGGCAACCCGCATCGCTACCGGTTCAAAAATGAATGGCGGGAAGCAGAAGTGAGGACGGAGATGATCAAGGTGAAGGGTCGGGCCGAACCCCACCAGGAAAAAGTCGTCATCACCCATCACGGTCCCATCATTTCCGATGCGGTCGGGTTTTCCGGGCAGCGGGTGGCGGTGAACTCGATGGCACTTCGACCCGGTCCTTCTATTGATGGCTGGCGGTTGCTCAACCGGGCCGACAACTGGGATGACTTTGTCACGGCCATGAAACGGATCGAAAATACCCAGCTGAACGTGAGTTACGCCGATGTGGAAGGAAATATCGGTCACTGGGTCACCGGGAAAGTGCCGGTGCGGTCCGGGGGCGATGGCAGCATCCCCGTTCCGGGCTGGACCGGCGAATATGAGTGGGAGGGAGTCGTTCCCTTTGAAGAAATGCCCCACAGCCTTAACCCGGAAACCGGGTACATTGTTTCCTGCAACCATCGCCTGGTGCCAGATGACTACCCGCATTATTTAGGGAATGTCTGGATGAACGGCTATCGTGCCCGCCGGATTGAAACGGTTTTCGATACTAAAGACACGCTCTCCATGAATGACTACCGCGCCCTGCATGTGGATTTTACCTGTTTGCCGGGGATTGAATTTGTGTCCCGCCTAGATCGATTAAACTTGGGTCAAATAAAACTGGACCAATTAAACAGCGACGACCCGGATGCCCGGAAGGCCCTGGAAACCCTGCGCGCCTGGGATGGGAAACTGACACCGGAGAGCATCGGCGGGACGGTTTACGAGGTAACCCGCTACTTCCTGGTACGCAATCTGCTGGAACCGGGTTTGGGTGAAGAACTGACGATTCGCC
>JAOZUU010000422.1 GCA_029938515.1 Desulfobacterales bacterium
GATATAATAACGCCCCAGGAAGCCTACGACCTTTGTCCGATTATTTCACTGGACGACATCATTGGCGCTGCCTACATGCCGACCGACGGCGAGGCCGACCCCTCGGGTATCACCCAGGCATTGGCCCAGGGAGCTCGCAATCGGGGCGCCAAGATTTATCGAAATAACCTGGTAACCGGATTTGAATTTGACAAAAACCGGGTAACCGCTGTCAAAACCCAGGAAGGCGATATCAAGTGTGAAATATTAGTGAACTGTACCGGGATGTGGGGCTATCAAGTCGGTGAGATGCTGGGAATCAACACACCGGTGGTGCCTTTTATGCATCAGTACACCATTACCAACCCCATTAAGGATTTACCACCGGCACTGCCGACGATCCGGGATAAGGACAATTTAATTTACTACAAAGAAGATGTCGGTGGATTGGTGATGGGTGGCTATGAGAGAAACGGTATTCCCTGGCGAATCGACGGGGTACCCAATGAGTTTAACTCCAATTTACTTGATTCCGATTTCGATCATTTTCTCCAGCTGGCTGAACCAGCCTGGAAGCGGACACCCTGTCTGGAAAAGGCCGGCATTCGCGAACTGGTTAACGGTCCGGAAGGTTTCACTCCGGATGGCGATGCGATCATGGGCCCGGCACCTGAAAGAGACAATGTCTTTGTGGCCGTAGGTTTCAACGCCTTCGGGATTGCCGCCGGTGGCGGGGCCGGTCGTATGATGGCCGAGTGGATCATCGAAGGGGAGCCGAGCCTGGATATCTGGCCGTTGGACATCCGACGATTCGGTCCTTACCACAAAAGCCGGAAATATAATGTCGAAAGGACCAGAGAAATATACGGCAAACATTACACCATCCACTGGCCCAGCGAGGAGCATATTTCTGCGCGAGGTGTCAGACGCAGTCCCCTCTATTTCCCCTTGAAAGAAAAGGGTGCGGTTTATGGGGCCAAATACGGATGGGAGCGTCCGAACTGGTTTGCCCTCCCGGGCGTGGAGTCCAAGGATAAACTCACCTTTGAGGTCCCCAACTGGTTTGAACATGTGGCGACCGAGCATAAAAATGCCAGGGAGAATGTGGTGCTTATTGATCAGTCATCCTTCTGCAAGTTCGAAGTGGAAGGTCCCGGCGCATTGGCCTTTTTGAACAGGCTGTCTGCCAACCAGATCGATAAACCCGTCGGAAAGGTTATCTACACCCAGATGTGTAACGAAAGGGGCACCATCGAGTGTGACTTAACGATTGGAAGGTTGGCTGAAGACCGTTTTTTCCTGGTTGTGGGCACGGCCTTTGGATTGCGCGTCTTATGGTGGATGGAAAATCACCTGCCGTCTGACGGTTCTGTTTCAGTTAAAGAAGTCACCTCGGCATATGCGGTCATTAACGTTATTGGACCGAAATCGAGGGATCTCTTGCAGAAATTAACGCATGCCGACATCAGCAACGATGGCTTTCCCTTCGGAACATGCAAACAATTCACGGTCGAATATGCTCCGATCATGTCATTTCGCGTCACTTACGTTGGAGAACTGGGATACGAGCTTTACATACCCATAGAATTTGCCGTCCATGTTTATGAAAATCTCTGGGAGGCCGGTCAGGATCTCGGCATAAAAAATGCCGGTTATCGTACCATCGCTTCCATGCATCTTGAAAAAGGATATGCGGACTGGGGTTCGGAACTGACTCCTGAGTATACGCCATTCGATGCCGGGCTGGGGTTCTGCGTCGCCCTGGACAAAACGGATTTTATCGGTCGGTCGGCACTTTTAAAAATAAAGGACGCCGGACCGAAGGTTCAACTGTGCTCGTTTACCCTTCAGGCGGATCAGCCGGTAATGATTCAGAGCAGTGCTCCCATTATTAAGGACAATACAGTCGTCGGTGTGACCACCAGTACCGGGTACGGGCATACCATTGGAAAAACGATCTGTTACGGCTATATTCCCGTTCAATTGATCGAAGAAGGAGGCGAGTTTGAAATTGAAAGCTATCGGGAAACCTACCCGGTCGCACTCAAAGCAGATCGTGTCCTTTATGATGCCGAGCGTAAAAAAATGCGGGTCTAATTGCAGTGGTATGTACAAAAATGGCTATGATGTGGTTTGCATTTTTTCAAAGGTCTCATCACATATAGGGAGATCCGGTCAGCATGAATATCGATGAGTTGATCAGCCAGGCACCGGTTGAATACCAGGTGGCTTTAAAAGAAGAAAAACAGACCTACCGAAGAATCCATGAAATC
Source organism: Desulfobacterales bacterium (assembly GCA_029938515.1). Classification (GTDB taxonomy): domain Bacteria; phylum Desulfobacterota; class Desulfobacteria; order Desulfobacterales; family QNYZ01; genus QNYZ01. The sequence continues at coordinate 2,253 of JAOZUU010000422.1, forward strand.
ACCCAGCTGGTTCTCTCTGAAATCGGAATCGAGACGAAAAATAAACAAATTATATCGATTCTGGAATCGACCGGTTTGGCGGGATATGATGAGTCGACCGGTCGAATCTACCTTTTGCCGGAATTGATCGATCAATCGATCGACTCGGCGGCCAGGACCTATCCCGGCGACGAGGGGATGAACACGCTGGGAATCGGTGGGATTCCACCGTTTCTATATCGTGAATCCGAGCCGTTTCCCTTACCGGCCACCTATGAAGAACTGGCGCATCTGATCAGACTGATCAATGCGAATCTGGATGTAGTTCGGTTTTTAAGCCAGCCGGTAAAGGTCCACAACGGTGATCCTTTGAAATGCAATCAGATGATGGATCAGATTCGTGACTGCCTCAAAGTTACCTGTAGCGCCTATATGGATAATGAGGATGCCGTCAAATGGTTTTCCGGTCGCGATGACTGGCATGATTCCATTTGCGGGATCAGGTCACCGTTGATTTGCATGGATGACATGATGGATGCTCTGGTAAAAAGTGCACAAGCGGGAAATAATCTTCGGCTGACGACCATGCCCCTGGCCGGCCGGACGGTTCCGCAGACGCCGGAAGCCTGTATCATCATTACCCATGCGGAGGTGATGTTTATGCTGGCTGTTGCCCAGACGGTGAATCCGGGTATTTTATGCATGCATGGTGGCATGCCCTGTCCCACCCGGCCGGATGGCAACCTGGCTTACTCCCATGACGCCATGGACCTGCTCAACGTTGCCGTGGCCAGGCTCAACATGTGGCTGACCGGCCTTCCCACGGTCCAGTCCGGTGGAAGTACCGAGGAAAAAGAGCCCGGCCGCAAGGCCCTTGAAGACGGCATCCGCGGGCGGTATATCTTGTGCGATTTCGGCGTTCACAATGCCAGGCATTGTTTTGGCGTTCTGGACAATCTTAATTTTTTCAGCGAGGCGGCCTTTATCAAAGATTGTGAAGCCCAGCGGCAATATCAAAAAAATAACGCCGGTCATACGGCTTTAAAGCCCCTCTACATTCCAAAAGATGACCAGGCCTTTGATGTTATTCGAAGGATCGGGAGCGGCGATTATTACACCGACTACCACACCACCGCCAATATTTCCGTGTATGATCAGTGGGTGGAACGGTTGGACG
>JAOZUU010000423.1 GCA_029938515.1 Desulfobacterales bacterium
TACCGACTCCTGGGGATGGTTTTTCTTTTCCTGTTGCTTGATCCGCTGCCATTGAACGCGAATCTCCCCGGTGTTTTTTACCCGGCTTTCTCCGAACACATGGGGATGCCGCCGAATCATCTTTTCGATATTGCCCCGAACCACGTCTAAAATATTAAATTTCCCGGCGTCTTCAAAAAGATGGGCCAGAAAAAAGACATGAAACAGGACATCTCCCAGTTCCAAACGGATTGCCTCGATATCGCCGGTTTCGACGGTTTCGGCTAATTCATGGGCTTCTTCAATCAGATAACGGGCAATGGAGGTGGGCGTCTGCTGTTTATCCCAGGGACAACCGGATTTCCCCCGCAATGAATGGATCAGATTGATCAGCGCTTTAAAAGGAGAGGTGTTTAATCTATTTATTGTTTTTTCCAAGTTTTTATATAGTTACCTATGTTTTTATCATATCTTGATTTAACTTCATGGGTCACCACTAAGGTTATTTTTTCCGACAAGGGCATCAGATATCGCGCCAGTCGCGATTCATGAACAACAGATGCGTTGGAAGGTAAAAAAGTGGTAAGAGCAATTAAAATGATCGCTGCGACCAGCAGGGCTTTAACGCCGCCGAAGACAACCCCCAATACCCGATCCAGCCAGCCGATTTTGGATACCTTCATCAGATAATGGATCACCCATGCCAATAAAACAACCAGAATGAATACGCCACAAAAAATGATCATGAAAGCGGCGATATCCTGGTAACCGGGATTTTCAATCCATCGTTTTAATACCCCGGTCAAAAGCGGATAGTACCGGATTCCGGCAAAAAAACCGGCCAGTACGCCCACAATAGACGATACCTGCCGAACCATACCGATCATAAAGCCCCTGATTAAACAAAAACTCAGGATCACGACAACGATGATATCAAATATATTCATGGCATCCTTAAATGAGAGTCTATTGGGCGGATATTTCATCCGAGGTTTGCAGCAAAAGCTTTATAGCCAGCTAACAAAGCCGCTTCACCGAGTCAAGATTTTTTTCTTTGCCCTCCGTTCGGAAAAAATTAGATGATTGCAATTTTGAAAATCGATGTGATACGGTGCCGATTGGAGAAACGGAGGATTTAGCCTTCCTTCCATACTTAATTCATTTAACAGCAGACAAAGCGCCCATGGGTGATGACCCTTTAACGGACACCATACGGCTAACTTTCCCTGATAATGCATCGGCCGGGCAACTATTCGGTGAACATAACAGCCACCTTAAACGGATTGCCGACGATTTGGAAATTTCGGTGAGCGCCAGGGGAAATACCGCCTTTATCCGGGGAGATTCCGTTTCCGCCCAACTCGCCGAAAACATACTCAATCAGCTGTATGAGATCCTCCGGAACGGCTACCCGGTTTATGCCAGTGATGTCGACTATGCGATTCGCATCCTCAGCGCCAACTCGCGTGCGCGCCTCAAGGATATTTTTCTCGACACGGTTTTTATCACCGCTACCAAAAAAACCGTTACTCCCAAAAGCCCGGCTCAAAAAGCCTATATTGATGCCATGCGACATTATGACATCGTTTTCGGCATCGGTCCGGCGGGTACCGGCAAGACCTATCTGGCCATGGCCATGGCAGTGGCGGCACTCTCCAAGAACGAGGTCGAACGGATTATTCTCACCCGGCCGGCAGTGGAGGCCGGTGAAGCCCTGGGATTTTTACCGGGAGATCTCGCCGAAAAGATTGACCCCTATCTGAGACCGCTGTATGATGCCCTGCACGATATGATGCGTTTTGAAAAAACGGCCGATCTGATGCAGCAGCGAGTGATCGAAGTGGCGCCGTTAGCATTTATGCGGGGCCGTACTTTAAATGATTCGTTCATCATTTTAGACGAAGCCCAGAACACCACCTCGGAACAGATGAAAATGTTTCTCACCCGGATAGGATTCAATTCCAAAGCCGTTATCACGGGAGATATTACTCAAATCGACCTGCCCAGTGGCAAATCGTCGGGCCTGGTGGAGGCAAAAAAAATTCTACAAACTATTGAAGGAATTAAATTCGCTTTTTTTTCCAAACGTGATGTGATTCGACACCGATTGGTTCAAAAAATAATTCAAGCCTATGAAATAATGGAATCATCCAATTAACCTATGAATTTAACCAATATCAAAAAATCGATAAAAAATATATTTCTTTGGCATCTGACCATTCGCTGGGCGATTCTATTGATCACCACGGGGCTTTTCGTCCTGATCCTGTATCCCAGCCTGTTCATGACCCAACCTTCATATAACCTTGGAGATATTGCCAGCCGAAATATTAAGGCCCCCCGGGATTTTTTTATTGAAGACGAAATGGCCACTGAAATACACCGCCAGCAGGAGATTGAAAACGTACCCACCGTATATGATCACGATACGGCGTTATTGTCGCATCGTCGCTCACAGGTCCATCAGGCCTTTGAATCAATCCGATCCGTGTGGAAAAAAATGGAAAACAACCCGAATTCGGATATCCTTGATGGACAAAACGGTATTCAAACGGAAGCAACCAAACCAAATGAACCCCTTCATGACCGGATCTGGTCTGAAAAAGCAGTGTTCATCAAACAAATTGGCATTCCTGTAAGTGACGGCGCTTACCGAATTCTTGAAGAAGAGCGCTTCTCCGATGAAATCTCTGCCACGATTCAAGATATTTTAAACCAGATTCTGAAAAACGGCGTAGTCGCCCATAAAGAGATTCTCATAAAAGAAGCCGAGCGGGGAATCGTGCTGAGGGACCTGGAGACCAAAACCGAAAAAATGATTCATGTCTTGAAGCAATTTTACGGGCTAGATCAAGCCAAGGCCATGGTCAGAATCGTCGGGGAAGCGGCTTTAAACGACATGAGTTACAACTTGCGAAATCTGGTGGTTGATTTTACTCAGGAACTCATCCAGCCGAATATTACCCTAAACCGCAGCGAAACCTCGGATCGCCGTAAAAAAGCAGCAACCCAGGTTACACCGGTGGTTTCCCAGATAAAAGCCGGGGAGATGGTCCTTCGGGAAGGTGAACGGATCACCCCAAAAAAACTGTTAAAAATCCAAGTGCTTCAACAGCAAAACCGTTCCCGGCAACTCCTGATCAGCGGCGGTGGTGCAGCGATTCTCATGCTCAGCCTGATGCTGGCCTTATACACTTTGCATCATTACAGCCAACCCGTTAATCCGGACCGTAACCGGGATATTTTCTGTCTGGCCAGTATCTTTTTAACCATCATGTTAATCGCCCGCCTGGCACCCGCCATCTCGGACACATTGGTCACCAGCTTGCCGTACAACTTTTCGCCCTTGTCCATCTATTTCAACGCACCCTTAACCGCCGGTGCCATGACCGTATGCCTGTTGATCGGTTTGAACGTAGCCGTATCTTT
>JAOZUU010000424.1 GCA_029938515.1 Desulfobacterales bacterium
TTTTTTTAATAATTCTTATCCTGCACGAGCAACTGTAGAAGTATCAAAACTTGCTGTAAATGCAAATATTGAAATTGTTCTTACAGTATATGATGAAAATCGATAGCTAATGAATTAGTGCAACTATTCAACTGCCCCCCCTTCACTCCATTTGGACATTCTTACATAGCAAACTATGCGTCGAATGTCCAAATGAGCGAATATGAGGCGTATCTAAACAGTTACAGTTCAGTTTTATGCCAATTCTTTGGTAATGGCTTAATAGTTACGAATTATTTAAGTAATAAAGTAAATATTCGGGTTGGGTTTAAAACAGCCCAGACCACTGAATGGTAAATGTTTGGATAGTGCCCTAGGTTCGTTTGATCCGGCTTGTGAACTATATTTGTTCATATGTGAACAAGCCAGATCGAACGAATATGGGGTGCTAGCCGAATATTTACGTAATAAAGCGACTCAAAAAAATCGAGGACGCATATTATATCAGTTAATGTTAGCACAGAAAAAAATTTATCTGTGATGGATTTATTTTTTGTGCCTTTCAAAACATTTTTATAGAGTGGGAAAAGAGTATTCTTTTCCCAAAAAAACAAACCTTAAGAATAAGGAGACATTCATGGCTATTCCAGGCCCGATAACTGATCTTAAAATTAAATTGGCAAAAAGTGGTTTTTATAAAGGTTTTAATCCAATTACGACCATAGGAACTAAACTTATCGTCGCCATATTGGTCCTCTGGGCTGTATTTTTTTCAAAGCAGGCAGGAGACCTGCTTCTGAAAGTTCAAGGCTGGTCTTTTGAAGCATTCGGCCCATGGTATATCTATTCGATGGCGTTTGTAGTTATACTATGTATTGTGCTGGCCGTTTTTCCCGCCATTGGCAAGATAAGGCTGGGAGGTGACGAAGCAAAACCGGAATTCAGTACTTTTTCATGGTTCTCAATGATGTTTGGAGCAGGTATCGGTATTGGCATGCTTACCTTTTCCACAGCCGAGCCGATTTATCATTTTGCAAGCAATCCAGACACTATAATTGGTGCTGTAGCACCAAAGGCTGAGGAAACTCTTCGTTCTGTATACAAGTGGTCTTTTTTCCATTGGGGGCTCACTGCTTGGGGATGTTACGGACTTGTTGGGCTTGTTCTTGCTTATTTTTCCTACAATCGTGGCCTGCCGTTAACCATCCGTTCGGGACTTACGCCTTTATTTGGTAAAAAAATGGAAGGCCCCTTGGGTGATATCGTCGATATTACGGCAGTCATTGCTACAATTCTTGGTATTGCCGTTACTATCGGTTACGGTATAACACAATTTGCATCTGGAATTCATACCGTCGTTGGTGCCGACTGGATGATCAACAGCGAGGGGGCTCCGACAAACACAGCCATGCTTGTAGGGCTTTTCATCGTTATGGGAGCATCTATCCTCTCCGCTGCGTCAGGTGTTGGCAAAGGCATTAAATGGCTTTCCGTTATAAATATGCTGCTCTCCTTTGCATTATTACTACTTTTTCTGATATTTGGTTCGCCAATCGTGGCCTTTAAATCGTTTTTTCTTGGTATTTGGGATTATATTCTCAATTTTCCGATTCAGGCCATGACCTACTGGCCGAATTCTGATGTGGAACCTGCAGCCACATTATACAAATGGCAATCCGTCTGGTGGACCGTTTTTTATTGGGCATGGTGGATCGCCTTTGCCCCTTTTGTCGGAATGTTTTTTGCTCGTATTTCCAGAGGCAGAACCATTCGCGAATACGTCATGGGAACCATGGTAGTACCTGCAATTATGTGTTTTCTCTGGTTCACTATTGTTGGCGGGACAGCCATTGACCTAGAACTGACAGGAAAAGCCGGTGGTACCATTCTGAATGCCGGTCAGGAGGCCCAGCTTTTTGCCACCCTCCAAATCATGTTTTCTTCCGGAATAGCCCAATTTGTAACGGTCATGGTGGTTATCCTCTTGTTGACTTATCTAGTAACTACTGCTGATTCCGGTGTTCTAACTATCAACACCATGTTATCCGGTGGAGATACCCGCAAACAGGGAAGTACTCACATTGTCTTCTGGGGATCGGTTATTACACTGGTGATTACAACTCTTCTCTTGGCAGGCGGTCTTGCTGCCATCAAATCTGCCATGTTGCTTGGTGCGTTGCCTTTCTCTGCCATTATGGTTCTCATGGGTTTTGCTCTGATCAAAGCATTGATCCGGGATGCCATGCGCAAAAAAGAATTGGAAAAAAGCCAAAAATCCACTGCTAATGATCTTGCATAACATCTGAAATATTTAAGATCTCAGATGGAATAAAGTGAATGAAACTGCACCGAACTTTGGCTTACATACAAGGTGCACCAAAGACCTAATAGCAGGTCTATTAGGCCTTTGGTGCAATGCGATTAATGAGTCAAAGGACAAGTAAATTCGTTCATCTTATATAATTTACGGTTCTTGGCCTCAAAGTCAACGAATTGAAATAGATTAATGACCAAGAAACTGCTTGTAGATGAATTGATTTTCACTCCATCCATGAAAATCCTTAATGAGGATCAGCTAACGGCTGTTCATTTGGCTACGCTAGAAGTTTTGGAACAAACCGGCGTATGCATTAAACATCCCCAGGCTCTTGAAATTCTTGACGGGGCAGGCTGTAAAGTGGATATAGATCGAGTACGTATCCCTTCTGAACTTGTGGAAAAAGCCATATCAACAGTGCCCAAAAGTTTGACTTTAGGAAATCGGGATGATACTCAACAAATCGTAGTGGAAGGTGCCAATACCTATTTTGGTGCCGTCATTGACTGCGTTAATTATCTTGATCCCGACACACAAGAAGTAAGCGAGTGCAAAAGTGAGCATGTCGTGTCTATGACAAAACTGTGCGAGAGACTCGATAATTATGACTGGATTATGACCCTTGGCATTGCCAGGGATATGCCTGAGAAAATTGCAGATAGATGTGTGGCACGCATGGCTCTGGAACATTGCAGCAAACCTGTTATTGTTTCCTGCAATGACAGCGAAAGTCTCAAGGAAATCTATGAAATGGCTTTGTTGTGCAAAGGCGGTGAGCAAGCCTTTAAAAATGCCCCCAACCTGGGAACCTTAAACTGCACTATTTCTCCACTCACCCACGATGACCATTTGGTTGAAAAAAATATTTTCGCAGCCCAACAAGGGATCCCTATTGTGCATTATTCCGGCATGCAACTGGGGGGCAGTTTTCCGGCAACTATGGCCTCGGGCATCGTCATGGGTACTGCGGAAGCTCTAAGCGGCCTGGTGCTCCAGCAGACAATCAAGCCGGGTAGCCCCTTTGTGATGGGCTCTTTTATCACCATCATGGATATGAAAACTACTGTTTATTCATACGGTGCCATTGAAATGGCTATGATGGTCGGGG
>JAOZUU010000425.1 GCA_029938515.1 Desulfobacterales bacterium
GAGCGAAGCGATACCACAAATCTTCAATCGTCAATCGTCAATATTCAATTCCGGCTTGTCCGGGTCGGGCTTCACCCCCGGTTTTTTTATTCCAGGGAGCAATTTTCAACAAAAGCAGCATTCCCGGGATCGCCACCAGTGAGCAGGCAATAAAAAAAATTTCCCAGCCGACATTTTTTGCGAGAAATCCTGTCGGTGCCGATGCAAGGACTCGCGGGACGCCCATCAGGCTTGTCAGCAGTGCATACTGAGTGGCGGTAAATTTTTTATTTGTAATGCTGGCCATAAATGCGGCATAAGCTGCCGTTCCCATTCCGCTGCTGAGATTCTCAAATGCGATGACAAAAGACAGCAAAGGAATACTATATCCCGCATTTGCCAGCAGTGCAAAACAGGCTGTCGACGCTGCCTGCAAAAAACCGAAAACCCACAGACTGCGGTTGATACCCAGGCGAATCATCATAATTCCGCCTGCCAGACCACCGGCGATTGTGGCCCAGAAACCAAATAGCTTCACGACAGCACCGATCTCTGATTTTGAAAAACCGATGTCAAGATAAAAGGGGATCGTCATGGCACTTGCCATGGTATCACCTACTTTATACAGCAGGATAAATGTTAGGATCCACAGGGCTCCGCTGCGGCTGAAATATTCTACAAGTGGATCGATTACCGCTTCCCTCATGTTTCTGGGTTTACCTGCGGGATTTTCGGGTTCCGGTGTCAGCAGAGTTGTTACAATGCCCGGCAGCATACAGATCGCTAAAATCAGATAAACCATCGAAAAAGGCATGTAATCCGCCATGATCAGGCCGCCGCCTGAGGCCAGCAGCATGCCTACCCGGTAGCCGTTTATATATAACGATGAACCGAGGCCGAGTTCTTCATCAGAAAGGTCCTCACGCCGGTAGGCGTCCACCACGATATCCTGAGATGCACTGAAAAAGGTAACCAGAAATGCGGCAAAAGCGAGCATCCATGGATTTTGGGCCGGATCCGACTGGCCCAGCCCGGCGATGGCAGCCATTAGGGCAAGCTGTGCGACCAACATCCATCCGCGCCTCCGCCCTAAAAACGGCAGTGTAAAACGGTCAACCAACGGCGCCCACAGAAACTTCAGGGTGTAAGGCAATCCCACCAATGCCATCATTCCGATGACGGTGAGATCAACCCCCTGGTCCTTCATCCAAGCCTGAAGGACACTCATCGTTAACAGTAGTGGAAGACCGCAGGCAAATCCCATCACAAAAGCCACCAGCATTCGGCGGCTGAAAAGTACGCGGATAACGGGCTTACGGTGTTCAGGCAACAGATTTCCTCACGAAGCTCTTAGGGAATGACAATAGTCAATCGTTATTTCAATTCGTCCTTCGACAATCGTCCTTCGTCATTCCTGATTTTCTTCCAGCTGCTTGGGAGTGACAATCGCACCATATTTATCTTTTAACGTCACAAGCTCCTGTCGTTGTTCTTTATAGATATCGAACAGCTTTTGCGGAATGTTCTTTTCCTTGCCATAGGCTTCGATCTGCAGATCTATTCTGGCGATGATTTTGTCGATGTAAAGCGAAAATTGCTTAATATAAAGGTCTTCGGGATAGTCTTTATCGATTTTGGACTTAAACAGATCCTTCAGGTCCCCATACTTCGGTAAATAGCCAATCGGTGTGTCAATCGCATCGATTTCTTTATGGGCACGTCTTTCCAGCCAGGCCATCCAGGCCTTGACATCCCGTTTCTCCCCGAGCAGTTTATTGGAAGTCCCGCCTCTGGCTTCAAGGGTTAAGAAGTAATTTAATCCCGCCAGAATAGGTCGCTTATCGTCTGCGATTTTCTTGCTACCGAAAAATTGGAACTGGGCCTCCATATAATCTCCCAGGGAACCCGGAATAAACGGGGCATTGGCCCATGGTTGACGCCGGACACCCGTGGCGCCGACTTCCGTAGCCGTCGCGGCGGATACAATGCTGGCGCCGATGACAACGCCACGGTCTGAATTTTTTGCTACCCAAACCGGGGGCATGGTGTCACTGTCACGCCCACTGTACGTGACGATGCGCGTCTCAACGCCACCGCCATCTTCATTCATTTTGGAATAATTTCCCAGAGCCTGGTTGGAAAGGGTACAGCGCGAATTTGGATGGGACATGGGGATCTCTTTGCCGTTTTTATCAAGCATGCCCCGTTCCCAGGGTCCTTGAAAATTTTTCCCCTTTTGCGGCGCCGGATCCTCACCGTTGCCCACCCACTGCGGTACACCGGTTTCATCAATTAAAACATTGGTCCATATGACTTCGGTACCGGGGTTGCGAAGGCATTCCATCAGTATCGGATCACCTTCCCAGTTCACGTCTTCCACGATTCCGAAAATACCGGCTTCCGGATTGATGGATCGAACGGACCCGTCTTCGGCGATCCACGCCTGGGCCAGGTCATCCCCTACAAACTGATCGCCGGCCATGGCGGAGGTGGTCTTGCCGCATCCGCTCGGTGCTGCACCGATCATCCAGGTCACCCGGTTGCCGGGCCCTTCTATGCCGGTGATAAACATGTGTTCGGCTAACTGCTGTGCCCTTTTTTCATAAACGGAGCGGTCGACGGAGAAACGGTGATTTCCCTTTTTCATCAGTAGCGTGTTGCCGGCATAGGTGCAGTTGAAACTGTAGGTGGTCAGATGGCTGCGATCCATAAATACCCTGGCATTGGGTAAATCTTCGAGGCGGTTTAATCCTTCGCTGTGAATATTGGTGTAGAAATGTTCTAATTTTTCAACTTCCCGATCAAAATCCGAATATACATTGCGGTACAAAATATCAGCACTGTGAAGAACATAGGTCGAACTGGATATTTCAACCGCTGGATTGGATGCCGGCGCCCCCACGGGGCCGCGCAAATAGAAACCGATAATCATGGTTTTTCCCCGCATGATGCCCGTCATTTTATCCTGGATATCTTTGAAAGCATCGCTGCGGTCCATCAGTTTAGCCAGCGAATTGACCTCTTCACCCTCATTGTGAATATAAAACGTGCGATCGATAATTCGCCCCTGTTCGTCTTTGAGATCATAATGGATGGTATGATTCTCCATGGGCAGCTTCGACTCCTCGCCTTTTTCAATGGACAGGTCTTTGACAAATTGCCTGTCTTCATCAGATCCCGTATTGATAAACACACTGTCCGGATCGCAAAGCACGATTGCGTTGGCAATTTTCCGCAAAACCGACTCATTCTTGATCAGGCTTAGTTTCGATAAGTTGGTTGCATCAAGTCTTTTTTCAATCAATTTTTGAGCGGATTCATTCGTTTTAATTCCGCCCAATTCAGTAACGATGTCGATGACGTCTTTCTTCGGTCCCATTTAAGTTTCTCCCTTTTTAGATTCTTATCAGTAATTT
>JAOZUU010000031.1 GCA_029938515.1 Desulfobacterales bacterium
GTGTCCAGAACGGCATCAGCCAGAGATGACAGGTCCGCCATCACTTCGGGAACGGTGGCCTGTCCGCACAGATCCCGCCAGGCGATACGAACCATTTCCCGGCATCGAAATCGACGAAGGCGTACCATCAGATCCGTTTCGTCGTTCACACCATCCAGTGTGGTGATTAAGCGCTTGGCTAAATCATCAGCAGAACAAGGGTGCCGCAGATCACCACTTTGGACCAGATCCGTCAGTAGATCGGGATGGCGGGTACAGTTTTTAAAAATGAAGTTGCTGAACAAAAATGCCCGTTTGGCAGCATAGATGAAGGAACTGTTATCCGGTATATCGATACCGGCATTATCCGTCGCCCGGCGGAACTCGGACCATTTTCTTTCTTCCTCATCAACCAGTATTTGCGGTAAAGCAGTGGATGGTATCATCTGGGCTTCGACTTATTTCGAATTTCGAAAATCATGCCAATCGACAAAGAAGGGATACTCTCTCGGGAAAAGGGCCACACGATCACCGGGCCGGATCATCACATCCAGGCGAACACCCTTGTGATTTAACATGACCAATTGAACTTTCTCAATGGGGATCCCGATACCTGAAAGCACACTGGGTAATGGTGCCTGTCCATCGAGCGGGATTTTCATCATCCGGTTCGGCTTCCGGTCGATGATTTTGGACAGAGAGCCGTAGAGATAAACATAGATTTCCTGTTGCATTAAAACCTCCCGAAAATGTTGATATCCCTGTTGTAAGGCCTGCGAAAAGGGAAAACCCATCACGTTTCACTTTTTTTCGAAAATTATGCCATCGAAAAACATAGACCAAAATGGCAAATGCAAAATTCAACAAGGGTCCTTTCCCCTGTTACGCCAAGGACTTACCGGCACCGCCAGACTTAGATAACTATCGTTTTCTTCAAACATCAGTTTTTTATCGACCATCATTTTCAAAAAAGCAACGATTTTATCTTCGGAAAAGGCCGGGAACCGATCTCGAATTTTTTTGAGTGAACGATGGTGGCGGCAAAAAAGATAGATTAGCCGGGAAGTTCCCGTCAGGCGATGGTTAAGGGGTTCGGTGTTTAGCCGGCCTTGCCGGATGATTAAAAAATCGCCGCCGTCGCGCAGGGTTAAAATAGGGGAGCAAATCGACCTTTTGTGCAACTCGGTATAAATCTTGTGCCAGGTCGCCACTTTCTTCTTAACCGGTTGCCAGATTTTTCTTTGATAGCCCAGATCACCACGGTAAGCCTGGATCATAAATCCCAGAGACTGGAAAATTTCCCGGGGAAATAATAAGGCCCAGTTCGGGTGATTGAAAACCGCCCGGATCCCGTAAACTTCAGGGTTCTGCCACACGGGACTTCCCTGCCCGAGCCAGAAGGCTGCGGTCTTGAGCGGTCGATAGGGCAAGGCAAATTCTATGTTGCGAAGGGTTAGGGCAACATCCCGCTCATCGCTGCCCGGAAAATAGAGGATCAGGTTTGAAATATTTTGGATACCCAGGGCTTCACAGTTTTTCATGATTTCCAGATTCTGAATGGTGGTGGTACCTTTGTGAAGTTTTTTTAACAGTGGGGTGGAAAGCGCTTCAATGCCGATCTGGACTTCCTGCATCCCGGCCTTCCCCATGACCTTCAGTTCCGCCCAGGGAGTGGTGGCCCTGATTTCGGAAAACAGGCGCAAATCCTTTTTCAACCGGTCCAGCCTTGCGAATATTTCTGTCGATGTGTTCCGGGGTAGTACATTATCCACCATGGAAACCGAAAGCGCTTGGTGTTTGCCGATCAGGTGATCGATTTCATCCACCACCTGTGAGGGCTCTTTGGTGCGATAGCCTTCCCACTGGAGGTTGAGGTTGCAAAACGCGCAGCCGGTGGCCTTGCCGGACGCACTTAACTGCCGCCACCAGCAGCCGCGGGATGTTTCAACAGGCAAAACAGGGAAGAAAGCATTCTGTGAGTTAAAGGATTTGAGCAGGTCAAAATAATCATCATAGTCCGGCGGAGGAAGGGTGTTCAGCGTTGTTAACTGCTGAAAATCGAAGGACGTCCTATGATCTTCGGCAACCTTCGGTAGGCTGAGTCCCTTAATGGGGGGCACGTCGGAAAGACTCTGAAATTTTATCAGACAGTCTATCAGTTGACTGAAAGGCAGTTCTCCCTCGCCATTGACCACAGCATCGACTTCGGGAAACAGTTTAAATAAATCCCCTGTCGTCGATCCGGAAAAAGTCGAACCGCCGATGACAATGACAAGTTTCGGAAATTTTTCTTTGATGCGTCTTATAAAATACAAAGCGGAGGTCAACTGACAAAGTGAAACCGAAAAACCCGCCAGCAAATAATTTCCCCAGTTCAGGCTGTTGATAAAATCATCCGAAATCTTCTTAACCCTGTCAGCTATGCTCCTGAGACCGTCAGCCCACAATACTGATTTGCGACCGGATTCCTGGTTAAACAATTTTTCAATGCGCTGAAGCCGCTCCGGGTATAACAGGGCGGCATAGATGGTTTCCGCCAGCCAGGTACGTTTTGAGATTTCGTGATACAACCGGTAGCCGATGGATTCCGCCAGTTTTAAATAAACATGATGGGCTTCGACCTGGATATCCGGATGAATGGACCGCAAATAGGCCTTGAGGGTGCCCAGTTGAATGGAAGGACGGTTGTAAAGCGGCCAGGGAGTTGAGAGCAGAACGATTCTGTTTGCAGATGAAACCGCTTCACTCTGTTTTTTCCTATGAATGAACGATTGCATGTCTTAATCTACATTCACCATTCAATTTTGGTTCTATATTCTTTTGATCTTGAAAACCCAGTCCACCGGCCCCTGTTTGTCGTATTCCCATTCAAACCGGCCATTTTTGTACCTCCATCGGGTTTATAGGGTGGATACTACCAACAATACAAGCAATGATCTACTAAAATCAAATTTGATCTTCAATTTGCAATTTTCAACTATTTCGGCGGGAAGTACCGGTTTAAAAATACGATCGGCAGCCAATACTTTACATTATTCTGAAAAAGGCTGTATTTATGTAACCTTCTCAATAGGAGATTATTTCCAAGTGACCCTTGGATCGTTTCTCAGCGGAAGCCGGTGATATTTGAATTTAGGATAACCGACCATCATGGCCCCAAAAGGAATATAATCCTTCGGAAGTTTTAATGCCTTTTGCAAAGGCGGCCAGAAATTGGCGGCGGCATTGAAATAACCCGCCCAGCAGGCGCCAAGACCTAAAGGAACAGAGGCCAATTCAAGGTATGTCAGGGCAATTGTACATGCCGCTGGTGCTGTGCGATCCTCTTTATGTGCATGGGCGACAATCAAATGCGGTGCGCTTCGACAAATTTTATCCCTGCCATCTTCCCAGGCGGAGACAACCCTGTCCAGATGCATGGCGGCTGCCAGCGGGGACTCCTCTTTAATCAAATGTCGCATCCAGTCAGCGACTAGACCGGCAAGCTTTTGAACATTATCACTATCATACATGACAAGCCAGTTGACCGGTTGAAGATTATGTCCCGAAGGCGCATACTGGGCAATATCAATGAGCCGGGTTAAAAGCGCCTTTTCAACGGTTTTGTCTTTATACGCCCGGATCGATCGGCGATACCGCAAGAATTGTTCCACCTGTTCCGGTGTGAGGAACAGCTCCTTTTTAACAGGTGGACAATCCACGGACTTCATTATTTTGTGTGACATGGCGCCATGCGGGCACACGGCCACACAGTGTCCACAGTTTATGCAAAACAATTCCCCACCATCAATCAGTGTCGGGCATGCATCCTTTTCTTTAAATTCGATGATACCTGCCGGGCAAACTTCAATGCAAATTCCATCACGGTTGCATTTTTCCGGGTCCACATTTAATAGTGACATCTAATGACCTCCTGATGAGAGCATCCTGTTGGTGATATTGAATTTGGGATTGAATCCATTCATATGTTCATCTTTCTTATGGGGAAGCAAGTATTTGAACTTTCTGGAAATCCCGGATAGTTGAAATTTTATGTACGACCCTGCTCCAAATCTGGAATTCTATCTTACTGCTCATTGTTCGTCTCTCCAGAATCGATAACGGTCTCTTGACCAGCGCAGATATTTCAACAATTCGGACTTCACTTTTTCGATATCGAATTTTTCACTGTCAAATACGCCATCATACCATGGAAAACCGGCAAACCACTCCGTGTAGCGTTGATGTTCCTCATGGGCTGGATTTTTCAATGCATTGCAGAATTCAAAATATCCCGGTATCCCACCCACGTCCTCGGGCGGGCAAGCCCTTTCACCCTCAATACATTCCACCGGTGCCTGCAACTCCGGATTAAAATATCGGCTGTCCTCAATCGTGATCTCATGCTCCCAGCAGTCACCAAAGTCATACTCGTAACCAAATGTCCGACCTTTCTGCTTGATCAGATCAACGAGCCGGAACCTGCCGTCATGTACGCCATCATCTTTGTATTCCGGATTCTCCGTGTATCTCTTCTTGCCGATGGTAAAGGCATGCAGATGATAGTCTTCCCAGCCCATCACAATCTGGATGACGTCATGCAAGCGGTCTAATGTAATGCTGCCCGGAACCACAAAACGCCGCCATATTTCCGGTTCGATATCAAGTAGCCTTATTTTCAGTAAGTAAAGTCTGTCGTTCATTGTTTAGCCTCGTATTCTGATGATGATTATTTTTTATCGCAAATGGACGCCGACCCTCAAGCAATTATTTATTCCGCTTAGTGTTTTAAGTCAAACATTGACATACTCGCCCACATGAGATACATTTGTTTTAAAAGAGATACAAAAGGAGGTGAGCTTTAATGCCGTTAAGTCTGAGGATACCCCCAGAAAAAGAAAAAATGATAAAGAACGCATCTAAAAAAGCCGGAAAAACGAAATCCGCCTATATTATCGAGGCGATCGATGAGAAAATAGGAGTAATAAAAAATCGTGAAAAAACCATACGGGAAATGGCGGGCTGGATGTCGCACGAAGAAGCCCGTGAGTTAAAGAAATCACTTGACGTATTTAACCAAATCAATGAGGGAGACTGGGATTGAAACTCGTGCTGGATACCAATATTTATAGCGACTATGCTGAAGGAGTACCCGAAACCGTCGATTTCATGGCGACCCACGGCGAGCATTTGTACATACCCTCCGTTGTGTTAGGGGAACTCCAATTCGGATTCATGAAAGGAAGAAGACAGCGATTTAATGAAAAACATTTGGAGACCTTTATCAATCGTTTAAAGGTCGAAATAATTCCCGTAGATGCCGGCGTCGCCAGGAAATTCGCGATCATCTTTTTATCGCTTCAAAAAGAAGGAACCAAAATACCCATCAACGATGTTTGGATTGCCGCGAGCTGTATGGAAATTGGGGGTACCTTACTGACAAGAGATAAACATTTCGAGATTGTGGATCAGATTGAGGCGATTATACTGACAAAAAACTCATGATGAGATCGAATACCGTCGTAAAAGTGGCGTTATTCAATTCAAAAAAACGTCCCTATCACCCTTTAGTCAAATTATAAGCGGCTGCCAAAATTTATTCTTAAACTTACGCAGCGACAAGGAACAAATTAAAAATGCAGTTTGACCTTAATCGAACAGTTCGAATCATTGAACCTGCGAAAGTGGGATCTGATAGAGGGCTGGGAAGATTTATTGATTACTTGACAGTACCCAACATTATCCTTCTTGGGGATCCCGGTGCAGGCAAAACACATACTTTCAAGGCAGCTGCCAAGAAAGAAAATGTTGAGTTTCTCTCTGTCCGTGATTTCCTCATCTTTGCTGAAAGCGAACCACTGGGAAAAACGATTTATCTTGATGGCCTTGATGAGTTTCGGTCAAGAATTAAAGAAAAAAATCTGATCATCGAACTGATCAAGTCACTTAAAAAACGGGGGGAGCCTCATATTCGTCTCTCCTGTCGCAACGCAGATTGGTTAGGAGAGAGCGACCTCGCATTGTTTAGGAAACTTTTCGGAGAGCTGCCGTATGTTGTTTTGAACCTTGAACCTCTTACTGAGGAAGAAATTCTTTCAGTTCTGCAAACGGAAGACGTGGCGAAACCTGAAGCTTTTGTCACCATGGCGGAATCGCTTAATCTGGAAGGGCTTCTGAAGAACCCGCAAACCCTGATAATGTTGGCGGATGTAGTTCAACGTGACACCTGGCCGGATACCAGAAGAGAACTCTTTGAAAAATCTTGCTTTATACTGCTGGCTGAGCCAAATCGTGAACATTTAGGCTCTGGGCTTGGGCAATTTTTAATCGAGACGAATTAGTGGGAGTGGCAGGAGAGATTGCAGCTTCGTTATTGATTTCCGGAGTGCCTGGTATTTCCCTGCTGGAAGATATTCAAAACGACGACTTTCCTTCACACAGAACTGTTAGTTTTCCGGATAAAGACATGATTCTGGCCTGTCTGGTGAGACGGGCTTTTTCTTTTATAGATTCTAAGAGCGAATCTGTTTCGTATATTCACCGTACCATTGCAGAATTCTTAGCTGCAAAGTGTTTGGCAGAAAAAATTAGAACTGGCCATTCAATACGACGAATTCAAAGCCTTATCAGTACTAAAGGGCATCCGGCCCCAGAGCTGCGGGGTCTCCATTCGTGGCTTCCTGTGTTTTTACCTAAATATTCAGAGGTGTTTATTGATGATGACCCATATGGCGTGCTGATGTATGGGGATGCTGCGTCATTATCTCCCTCAAGCCGTAAAACCCTGTTATCAGCTTTAGTCACTTTGTCACAAACTGATCCCCGGTTTCGGGAAAACGATTGGTCGGAAAATCCGCTTGGGTCTCTTTCCGGCCCCGATATGGTTGAATTGTTCCAAGAAATTTTATCCGATCAGGATGCTTCTTTTCACCTGCGAAGTATTGTACTGGGAGCAATTTCTAACGGCCCGCAGATGCCGCTAATGCGGGACGGTTTAAATCAAATAGTGAGTGACCGGGAAGCATCCTATTATGAGCGTTCAATGGCTGTTGAAGCCTTGTTGAGAGTTGTGCCGAAAGGCGAACAGGATCTTATCGATATTTTTCTAACAAAATTAAAAGATGACGCAGCAACTGCACGTCTTCGATCAAAACTTCTTTCACGATTATATGAAATTCAATTCGAGCCAGTTGATGTCCTTTCCGTTTTTCAAGACATTTTGTACGATACCGAAGAACAAGCCGTTAATGTATTGTGGAATATGGGGGTATCGGGTTGACTCCAGTGGCCACAAGATATAGTGTTTGGTTATGGAAGACTATCCTGGGTCGTTGGCGGAATTCGAGGAGCGGTTCGCGACCGAGGCTGCTTGCTTGGAATATTTGGCCAGCCTGCGTTGGCCGGATGGATTTGTGTGCCCACAGTGTGGGGCAAATGAAGCGTGGCGGACGAACCGAGGGCTGTGGTTTTGTCAACACTGTGGCGTCCAGACTTCCGTAACCGCCGGCACTATTTTCCATCGTACCCGTAAACCATTGCGTTTGTGGTTTCGCACGATGTGGCACATTACCACACAGAAATACGGTGCCAACGCTCTTGGCCTTAGACGAGTCGTTGAGCCAGGCTGCTATGAGACCTCCTGGCAGTGGTTGCATAAGCTCCGAAGGGCTATGGTGAGACCAGGAAGAAACCAACTCTCTGGCTATGTTCAAGTAGACGAAACCTATGTCGGTGGCCGCAAAAAAGGTGGCAAGCGAGGTCGAGGGGCAGAAGGGAAAGCGCTGGTTGTCATCGGCGTTGAGGATAAAGCGCCGAAGGGAATCGGACGGATTCGCCTCCAGCATGTAGCTGATGCTTCTGCAGAGAGCCTTGGGGGATTTGTGCAAGCAATGATCGAACCAGGGAGCGTGGTGAGGACAGATGACTGGTCGGGATATACTAGGCTGTCGACTTTGGGGTATAAGAGAGAAGTACTCCCCTCTATGGAACTCAAGCTTCCCCATCTCGTTGCTTCTCTGCTCAAGCGGTGGCTTCTCGGCACATACCAAGGCGCAGTAAGGCCTACGCACCTTGCCTACTATCTGGATGAGTTCACATTCCGCTTTAACCGCCGCACGTCGCGCCAACGCGGAAAACTCTTCTATCGACTCGTACAACAGGCGCTAATGGTTGACCCTGTGTCGGAAAATGAGCTCAAAGCCGAAATGCCCTCAGAAGAAAATTTCGACGACATAGAATTGTAACACCACAACATATGGGGGGCACTGGAGCCAAATGACTATAACATATTTAATTAATTGAAAATCCAGTCAATTTATGCGACAAAGCTGTAAATGGTTATAAATCTTGTATATCCAAAATGATACCAGTCGCATACTGGAGTCAACCCGATACCCCCATTTTGTGGAATTTGGCAGTTTCACTCCCAGAAGCTGCTCTCCCTGAAATTCTTGACACCCTTGGGGCGCTCAATTCCGGTGAAAAATTCGATGGAAATAGGGTTAACCGGTTCATAATTAAGTCTTCATTTTCTCGGTTACTCCTTCGAGCTTTAAAAACGAGTTCTACACTTCAAGCAGAACAGGTATGGCAATGGTTAGGAACCCTATATTCACTTGGCAATAAACGTGGGATAGGGGATGAAGATATCGCCACCTGGCTGAAACAGCATCAGGATTTTGTTTTTGATATGTTCTTACCTGCATATGACGAAAGAAAAGATAAAAAATGGGGGTTTTGGCATGAATTTAAAAGAATAACGAAGCACTCGCTTTTAGATGAAAAATTGGTAAGAAAGATATTCAATTTGCTTAATTTAAAAACGCACTTGTCAGAAAGCGACTGTTTTCTTTACGAAATATGTGGTCCTCAGATTTTTTGGACTGAACCATTGATTGCAAGAGACCTGACAGATGATTTCCTGGCTTTGGCAAAGAAGCATCCTCAACTACAGCCTATTTGCCAGGAAACATGCCAATGTGAGATTGAAGATTGGCGACTTGAGGAAATTAAGAGCAATTTTGAACGTAAACGTGAGCATGAAAAACAAAAAGGAAAAAACAAGGTTAATCTGGAAGAAACAAAAGATGACATTGCTGCTGGAACACATCTTCAAAATTTGGGTTTTCTGGCAAAATTATATTTTGGTGATTTTTATGATATTGACAAATCTCTATCACCGATCGAACGGCTGCGTGAAGTCATCGGTGATGAGCACCTTGCTCCGGCCTTAGCAGGGTTTGCAGCTGTACTGGAGCGGGATGACCTACCGTCACCACATGATATTGCACTATCTCTTACCGAAAATCGCTACTGGCCCTGGTGGCATGCTATTCTGGCAGGTATAAACGAGGCTTGGCTGCGGCAGGAGAAAAGCCTCAAACAATTTCCTGACCATCTGTTAGAATCAGCTTTGGCAGTCGCAATTGAATTACCAACAAATACCGAAGGTGAGGAAGACAGGAATTGGCACAAACAACTACTACGGAAAAGACCAGATATTGTTGAGTCAGTTTATGGGGAGATTGCCGAGGTATGTCTGGATCAGAAAAAGTCGCATATAGAAGTACTGTATTACATAGAACACTATGAAGAAACAAAGCAGTGGCGGGGTAAAGTGGCTTTGAAATTATTAAACCGATTCCGTTGTCCTTCATGTTACCATTTGAAATCTTTGGTTCTCGCCGGGTTGTATGATCCAGAATATCACGATGAATTAAGAGAACTGGCCAAACATCGCTGCATATCATGTTCCGGAGAGCAAAGAGCTGTCTGGCTTGTAGTTGGATTCCTTCTCGATCAAACGAATTTTTCAAAACAAATAGATGCTAACAGTAAAAATCATGATTGGGTTGTCTGGATTCTTATAGATATCTGTCAGCGTGCCAAGGAAAAAGATACAGACAGGCCAATCCAGCTATCTATTGAGCAGATGGAAAGAATTATTTATTTCACAGGACGAGCATTTGAAAATATCTCCAGGCCTACCTCAGTAACAAATGGAAGCCAAAACTCTTGGGATGCGGCTTATTTTATTCGTACAACGATTGATAGACTGGCTGCTATCTCAGACAGAGAAAGTACTCGCGCACTCAAACGGCTGTTGCAAAATGAGAGTTTAACTTCTTACCATGATAATCTTAGGCATGCTCTTGCGAATCAATATGCTGTTCGTTGTGAGGCTGAGTACCTGCAACCATCATGGGTGGAAACTGTAGAATCCCTGAAAGGTGGCAAACCTGCCAATATTGCTGATCTACATGCTTTGGTTTATGATCGGTTACAGGCAGAAAAAATAAATATTCAACGATCGAGTACAGATACATACAGGGCTTTCTGGCGATGTGATTCCAACGGAAAAGTAGATAAACCTGAAATCGAAGATCTCTGCCGTGATCGATTGATTGAGCTTCTAAAGCCATCCCTTACCTCTTTAGACCTCCACGTAGAACGAGAGGGGAACATGGCCGCAGACAAACGAGCTGATATCCTTGTACTCGGCACTGGTGGTATAAAACTTCCCCTTGAACTCAAGAGAGATTGTCATAATGATCTTTGGACAGCATGCGAAAATCAATTAGTTCGAATGTACACCCGTGATCCTGATGCAGCTGGATATGGCTTTTATGTTGTGTTCTGGTTCGGAGAAAAACGTACAAGAAAAATAAAAAAGCCACCGGGCAGAGTTCCAATACCTGAGTCGGCAGCAGAGCTTAAAGATGCTCTCCAGTCGCTGGTTCCTTCTGAGAATAG
This sequence comes from Desulfobacterales bacterium, assembly GCA_029938515.1. Classification (GTDB taxonomy): domain Bacteria; phylum Desulfobacterota; class Desulfobacteria; order Desulfobacterales; family QNYZ01; genus QNYZ01. Next base: position 10,711 of record JAOZUU010000031.1, read on the forward strand.
CCATTACATTAAAAGTGTTGTACTTGACGTAACCCCACCATACTGAAGAAATTCTCCTCATTCAGAGATGGTTCAAGAGATGGGGGCACACACATTGAGTAGGGTTATATATTGCCTTCTCACTCATTTAAGAAATGACAAGAAACATGGAAAATCGTCTGGCCGGCAGATGCACTGGTATTAACGCCAATATTGAAACCCGTTCCTGAGGGATCTTTTTCTTTGATTCTGTTCCTTAGTATCCGCATCAGGCTGTCTGCATCATTTCTTTCTTTCGCGGAAATATTAAAATAATCTTCCACATGCCTTTTTGTTATGATCAAATGATGTCCCTCTGTAACCGGATAATCATCAAGAATCGCAATCACAGAATCGTATTCATCAATGATCCTGTCTCTCACATTATCATAACAAAACAGGCAATCCGGCTGGGGGTTGGGGACGGGGGTTGGGGAACGTTGTTTCCCAGATTGAATTAAACAGATAACCTCAAAATGGTTTGGTAAAAAATAAGGGGCAGACAAATAATGCTTTTTAGGGGAATTGTGGAGAAAATAATTTCCCGTATCGAGACGGTAGAGAACGGTGCATTGAGGCATTGTAACATATTGTACATATTATGATGGATTGCTAATTTGGCCGAATCGCTTGGCTCATATCTCATTCTTCATTATTTTAGGATACGGTCGAACGATGAAACGAGAACTTCAGGGACATCACGTTACTATCGCAACGGTGGGCGAAAAGACCGATTTTAACTTGACGGCTATGTGTCTATAAATTATAATGACCATTATTGTGTACAAGGAGACGTGTCATGGTCGAATCGCAAACAATCTTACCTGTAACAAAAGTAAAAAGAGAATTCCTTGAAATTCTAAAAGCCATGGAGGTAGATTATGCCACGATCACGGTCACCAGAAATGGCGAACCGGTCGGCATCCTCATGACACCCGACCGGTACAAGGCTCTATTGGAAACCATCGATATTCTTGGAGATAATAATATCTTGCAAGCGTTAAAGGCTTCCCACAATGATTTTAGATCCGGTAGGGTTCACACTCACGATGAGGTTTGGGAAGGCTGATGTCTTACCAGCTTCTTTACTCCGCAACATCGAGGAAACAAATCAGAAAATTGCACCCTCAAATTAAACCGGTTGTAAAATCAAAAATAGAGAAACTTCAGGAGAACCCCTTTTTTGGCAAATGGCTTGAAAAGGAACTTTCAGGTTATCTGTCCATTCAGGCCAAACGATTCCGGGTTATCTATAAGATTAGAGATAATGACCAGACCATCGAAATTCACTATGTCGGTCATCGTAAGGACATTTATGAGCTATTTAAAGAAGCTATA
>JAOZUU010000032.1 GCA_029938515.1 Desulfobacterales bacterium
TGTTTCAGGATAACCTTTAGGCGGTCTGCTTAATTACCCGATAATAGTAAGGAGAATGATTGATGAGCGTGGCACCACCTGATGACTTTGTTGAATCATGTGAAGCGGATATCGATTACCTGCAATTGGATCATATTATCGAAGCGGAATTCAACAACGATGAGGAAAACCTGATTATGATCCTGCAGGCTATCCAAAGGCAATACAACTATCTGCCCGGACCGACCCTGAGCTATCTGGCGGTCAAAATTGAGGTACCATTGAGTAAAATTTATGAAGTGGCTACCTTTTACAGCACTTTTAGTCTCACCCCGCGGGGGCGAAACATCATTTCCATCTGTCTGGGTACCGCATGCCATGTTCGAGGTGCCGAACGGATAAAAGAACGGATTACGGACAACCTGCATATCGCTGCCGGAGAGACCAGCGAGGACATGCGATTTACACTGGAGTCAGTGCGCTGCATTGGATGCTGCAGCTTGGGTCCGGTGGTTAAAATAAACGAAAACACTTACAGCCGCATTGCGCCGGATGAAGTCGCCAACATTCTGGAAACATATGAATAACGGACAAAACGAGGCACAGACCATGAAAATTCAGTCTGTAAAGGACCTGGAACAAATCGGCCAGCGGTATCAAAAAAATCTGTACATACCAGAGGGCGTCAAGGTGAACGTGGGCATGGCTTCCTGTGGAATTGCCGCTGGTGCCCAGGCGACTTACGATAAGGCCCTTGAAATTTATGGCGCCAATAATGGTATCAAGATTTGTCAGACCGGTTGTATCGGCTTTTGTGAAGATGAACCCCTGGTGGAAATCTTTGGGCGAGATAAACCGCGCGTGGTCTATCATCATATTACCGAAGATAAAATCGTTGACATTATTGAAGCCTACCAGACTGGTGATTTTGTAAAAAAGCATATCCTGGGTCAAATGAAAGATCCCCGCAGCCTGCTCGACGACGATCTGGAGAATCCTCTGACCGGGATTGATCTCGTTGATGGTATCCCTGTTTTCGAGGAGATTCCCTTCTATCGTAGCCAGGTCAAGGTTGCCATGAGAAATTGTGGCTACATCGACCCGGACAGTATTGAAGAGTATATGGCTCGCAGGGGATATGCGGCCTTTTTAAGCGCGCTTCAAGAAATGAAACCTTCCGAGGTCATCGAGGTCGTCAAGGGATCGGGATTGCGTGGCCGTGGCGGCGGCGGGTTTCCCACCGGCATTAAATGGGCCACTTGTGCCAAAAGCGAGGGGCGCCGGGCGGTCATCTGTAATGCAGACGAGGGTGATCCGGGGGCTTACATGGATCGCAGCATTCTCGAAGGAGATCCTCATAGCGTGATCGAAGGCATGCTCATCGCGGCGGTCGCCATCGGTTCCAGCAATGGCTACATTTATGTACGCAATGAATATCCTCTGGCGGTTAAACGGCTGGTTGGCGCTATCAGACAGGCTGAAAGTTACGGGCTGATAGGGGACAACATCGCCGGTACCGATTTTAGCTTTCACATCAAGATATCCACTGGTGCGGGGGCCTTCGTGTGTGGCGAATCAACCGCCCTGATGGCATCGCTTGAGGGCCGGGTGGGTCGGCCGCAGGCCAAGTATGTCCATACCGTGGAGAAAGGATTTCGCAACAAACCTTCCAATCTGAATAATGTGGAGACCTACGCCAATGTTCCCGCCATTCTATTAAAAGGGGCTTCCTGGTTTGGACAAATGGGTACCGAGCACAGTAAAGGCACAAAGGTCTTCAGCCTGGTGGGTAAAATCAAGAATACGGGCCTTGTGGAAGTCCCTATGGGCATCTCCTTAAGAGACATCGTTTTCAATATCGGTGGTGGTGTTCCCGGGAAAAAGGTATTCAAGGCCGTGCAGACCGGCGGGCCTTCCGGTGGATGTATCCCGGAACGTTTCCTGGATTTGCCCGTGGATTATCAGAAATTGACCGAAGTGGGTTCCATCATGGGTTCCGGCGGCATGATCGTCATGGATCAGGATACCTGTATGGTGGACGTGGCCCGTTATTTCGTGGAGTTCCTTAAAGAAGAGTCCTGCGGCCAGTGCAACCCCTGCCGCGAGGGACTCAAGCAGATGCTCGAGATTCTAACGCGTATTTGCGAGGGAGACGGCAAAGAGGGGGATATCGAACTGCTGGAAGAGATGGGACCCATGATGCAGAAGTTTTCTTTGTGCGGTTTAGGGACCTCGGCGCCCAATCCGGTACTGACCACGATCTTATATTTTCGTGATGAGTACGAGGCACACATCAAAGACAAAAAATGCTCTTCGGGTGTCTGTAAGGCCTTGTATCACTATGAAATTGACGAAGAAGCCTGTACCGGCTGTCGGGTCTGTTCTCGCAAGTGTCCCCAGGATGCCATCACCGGCAAGAAGAAAGAGCCTCACCGCATCGATCAGCAATTGTGCATCAAATGTAGTATCTGTTATGATGTGTGCAAGTTCGGTGCAGTTGTCGTTAAATAACAAAGGGATAGATTTCCATGGTTACGTTTAAACTTAACGGAAAAACGGTTCAGGGAGATGAAGGGCAGTATATCCTGCAGGTGGCCGAGAAATACGGCGTTGACATTCCGACCCTGTGTCATCACAAGGCTTTGGAACCGGCCGGCATGTGCCGCCTGTGCACGGTGGAGCTATTTGATGGTCGACGAACGCGATTTGTCACTGCCTGCAACTATCCCATCTGGGAGGGTATGGAAGTCAGCACCGATAGTGAGATGGTTCACGACGGACGGAAGCTGATTGTTGAGATGCTGTTGTCCCGGTGCCCGGAAGTGCCTCTGATACAGAATTTGGCGCAAGGGTATGGTATCTCGGAACCACGGTTTAAGAAAGAAGAAGACACCTGTATCCTCTGTGGCTTGTGTACCCGGGTCTGCGAGCGAATGGGGGCCAACGCCATCAGTCTGACCGGGCGAGGCGTCGAGATGAAGGTGGATACGCCTTTCGGCCTTAACACCGAGGCCTGCCTGGCTTGCGGTGCTTGTGCATCGGTTTGCCCCACCGGGCATATTACGTTGGAAAGGGTGAACCAGAAACATGCCCGGATTGCGGCTGGGCTGATTCCATCCGAGTATGACGTCGGCCTAAATGGCCGCAAAGCCGTTTACGTCCCCTATGCCCAGGCCGTTCCCAATACCCCGGTCATCGATCGTGATGTCTGCATGCATTTCAAGACCGGTGGATGTGAAATCTGCGCTGAATTCTGCGGCGTGGATGCCATCGATTACACCATGGAAGACGAGATCGTTGAACTGGATGTCGGTTCCATCATCCTGGCACCCGGATTTGAGCCTTTCGATCCATCCGCTTTTGATTCTTATAACTACATTAACCATGCCAATGTGATTACATCCATGGAGATGGAACGGATCCTTTCGGCTTCAGGCCCTTTCGAGGGGCACCTGATTCGGCCATCGGATCATAAGGAACCTAAAAAAATTGCCTGGTTTCAGTGTGTGGGGTCAAGGGATGTCAATCGCTGTGATAATTCCTATTGTTCATCGGTGTGCTGCATGTACGCCATAAAAGAGGCGGTAATCACCAAAGAGCATGCCGGAGATGATGTGGATTGCGCCATCTTTTTCATGGACATGCGTACGCATGGCAAGGATTTTGAGCGGTTTTATGACAAAGCCCGTGAAAAAGAGGGGGTTCGGTTTATCCGCAGCCGTGTGCACACCATTGATTCCATACCCGGGTCGGACGATCTGTCGCTAAAATACGTGCTCGATGATGGCCAAATGGTCACCGAAACGTTTGATATGGTCGTGTTGTCCGTTGGGCTGCAAACACCGCCCGAAGTGGTGGAATTGGCCAAAAAGCTCGATATTGAATTAACCGCGGGCAATTTTTGCAAAACACCTACCTTCGATCCTGTGGTGACCTCCCGGCCGGGCATCTTTGTCTGCGGTGCCTTCCAGGGGCCCAAAGATATTCCCCAGGCGGTCGTGGATTCAAGTGCCGCCGCTGCGGCCGCCGGTGAGATTCTGGTTTCCGCCCGGCACAGCAATACTAAAGAAAAGGAAGTGATTCCTGAAACCAATGTGATCAACGAACGTCCTCGCATCGGTGTGTTCGTCTGCCGTTGCGGTACGAATATTGCGGGTGTGGTGAATGTGCCCGCCGTGGCTGAATATGCCAAAAGTTTGCCCTATGTCACGTATACCACGGACAACCTGTATTCATGCTCCCAGGATACCCAGGAAGTCATGACCGCGATCATTAAAAAAGAGAAACTGAACCGGGTCGTTGTGGCAGCCTGCACCCCCAAAACCCACGAACCGCTTTTTCAGGAAACCCTGGTCAATGCCGGATTGAACAAGTACCTGTTCGAGATGTGTAATATCCGCAACCAGGATTCCTGGGTCCATAAAACCACCCCCGATCTGGCCACTGAAAAGGCCAAGGACCTGGTTCGGATGGCTGTTTCCAAAGTGGGCTTGATGGAACCGCTCAAAGAAACCGCGTTTGAAGTCAACCAGAATGCGTTGATCATTGGCGGGGGCGTGGCCGGTTTAACGGTGGCCAAAAGCCTGGGTCGGCAGGGATATCAAACCCATATCGTCGAAAAAGGCGATCGACTGGGCGGCCAGGCGGAAAAACTGTATCGGACGGCTGATGGCGAAACGGTCAAACCCAAGCTCCGGCAGCTGATCGATGAAATAACGAAAAATGACAATATCACTATCCACCTGGACACCGAATTGACCGACGTGGACGGGTTCGTGGGAAATTTCAAATCGACCCTCTCCAGAAACGGGTCCGGCAACGACGATGAAACGGTCATCGAGCATGGCGTGGCGGTGATTGCCACCGGCGGCAAACCATATACCCCTTCCGAATATCATTACGGGGAAGATTCGCGTATCATGACCAGCCTGATGCTGGATCAAAAAATCATGGAAGGTGATTCCGATCTGAAGAATTTGGATACGGCGGTTTTTATCCAGTGTGTCGGCTCCCGTCAGCCCGATCGTCCCTATTGCTCCCGGGTTTGCTGTACGCATTCCATTGACAGTGCCCTGACCCTTAAAGAGATGAACCCGGATATGAATATCTATATTCTATATCGGGATATTCGGACCTATGGCGAACGGGAATACTTGTATAAAGAAGCGCGTGATAAAGGTGTTATTTTTATTCGTTATTCACTGGATGCTAAACCGATAGTTGAAGTAGAAGATGGCCAACTGGATATTGAACTCACCGACCCCATTCTCGACCGGCCGGTGAAAATTTCTGCCGGGCTGCTCTGTCTGGCCACGGCGGTGATCCCCAACCAGGACGAAAAATTGGCCCGTATGTTTAAAGTTTCTGTGAACGATGATGGATTTTTCGTTGAACGGCATGCCAAGCTCGGGCCTTCGGAATTCGCCACGGACGGCGTGTATTTATGTGGCCTGGCTCATTACCCCAAGCCCGTCGATGAATCGGTGGTCCAGGGACGGGCGGTGGCGTCACGGGCAGTGACGTTGTTGGCCAAGGATAAAATTTACACCAGCGGGCAGGTGGCTGAAACCGATCCGGCCATCTGTAGTGCCTGCAACGTATGTGTCTCCGTTTGTCCTTACGGCGCACCATCATTAACCCCGGAAGATGCACGGTTTTTCCCGGGAACGGCCGAGATCAACCCGGTGCTTTGCAAAGGGTGCGGATTATGCGTGGCATCCTGCCGTTCCGGGGCGATTCATTTGAAAGGATTTGACAACGATCAGATTTTCGCCCAGATATTTTCGCTTGATCAAGCGGTTGGGTTGTAAATGATAGAAGAAAAGCTGAAAGCTGAAAACTGAAGGCTGAAAGAAAGAGACAAAGGGCTCACGGCTGAGTGTTGAACGATGTAAAGGAGAGAAATACCATATGTCTGAATGGAAACCGAAGATTGTTGCTTTTTTATGCAACTGGTGCAGTTACGGCGCGGCGGACCTGGCCGGTGTCAGCCGGATGGAGTATCCGCCTTATATCCGCGTGATCCGGATTCCCTGCGCGGGAAGAATGGATCCCAAGTTTGCCTTGGCTGCTTTGCGGGAAGGGGCCGATGGGGTCTGGGTATCCGGGTGACATCCGGGCGAATGCCATTACCTGGAAGGTAATTATTTTGCTCGTCGGAAGTTCGCCCTTTTCAAGGAATTGATGGCCCATATGGGTGTCGAGTCCGAGCGCATTCACTTTTCGTGGGTCTCCTCGGCTGAGTCGACTAAATTTGTCCGGGTGGTCAATGAAGTGACCGAGGCGGTTCGAGCTTTGGGGCCGAACCGGAGGTTCGTCAAATCCCATGGTTTGGATCGACAATCTTACGATGAAAAGGCGGCTTGATATGATCGGCTATATCGATAAAATAAAACAGATATCAAAACAGATACTTGAGGACTGCAAAGTTGACATGGTCATCGGATTCCGCCGGGGGACCGTGCCGATGATGAACGAACCCTGTGTGGCCAAAACCGAGGATGATGTAGATCAATTTGTCTGGGACGGCCATTGCGGTATCAACCTGGCTAATTACCTGATGGGTCGTAAGGAAAAGATCGGGATTGTGGCCAAGGGCTGTGACACACGGAACATTGTGACCCACATCATTGAAAACAAAATTGATCGCGACCAGCTTTACATTATCGGGGTTCCCTGCAAGGGGATGATCGATCGTCGGCAGGTAAACAACCGCTTTGAAGGAGTTCGCGAGGTAATCGACCAAGGTGATACAGTGAAAATCATAGGAGCGGATTTTGAGGAAAAGCTGGATAAAACAGACCTGCTCCAGAGCAATTGTGCTACTTGCACTCATCCCAACCCGGTGATTCATGACGAGCTGGTGGGTGACCCGGTGGAGGTGCCGACGGATATCGACCAGTGGGCAGATGTGAGAAAGATCGAAGCCATGTCGACTGAAGATAAGTGGGGCTATTTCGACGATTTGCTTAAGGAATGCATCCGTTGCTATGCCTGCCGCAATGCCTGTCCATTGTGTTACTGCCCCACCTGTTTCGTGGATGAATCCACGCCCCAGTGGGTTGGGAAAAGTCAGGACCCCATCGATGTGCGAACATTTCACTTCCTGCGGGCGTTTCATTGCGCCGGCCGGTGCACCGACTGCGGGGCCTGCGAACGGGCCTGTCCGGTGGGAATCAATATGCGGGTATTTACCCAAAAGCTGGAAAAAGACTGCTACGATCTATACGGATGGGAAGCCGGGCTGACTACGGATGTCCGGCCGCCGCTGGATACCTATCGGGCCGATGATCCGGAGGAGTTTATAAAATGAAGATCATCAACATCAACAAAGCCGACTGGAACACCGGGTTGAAAAAAACCGCCGATGGGTATCGGCTGATCGGCCCGGTGATGGATCAGGGGTTTTATCTTTTTAAACCCCTTGAGTCCGGAAAAGTACCCGACATGGGGTTTACCAATACCCGCTTGTCGGCCAAGGGGATCATCTATCCCCAGTCTCAGACCCTGTTTAACTATTCACTGGATCCTAACCGGGAAGACCATCATTTGCTGACCGAACCGGAAGATGCGCATCAATTAACGGTGGTGATCGGCATCCGTCCATGCGATGCCGCCGCTTTTGTGCAGGTCAAACGCAACTTTGATGCCCCCGATTACCAGGACCCTTACTGGCTATCGGCCTATGAAAATACGGTGCTGGTGGGATTGGCCTGCGACCAGCCGGGATCGACCTGTTTTTGTACCACTGCCGGCGGTGGGCCATACCATGAAGATGCACTGGATGTCCTTTTAGTAGATGAAGATGACCAATACCTGGCCCGGGTCGTCAGCGAAAAGGGCGCGGCCTTCTTGGCAAAGGCCGGATGGACCGAAACGGCGGACAATGATCTGGTGATGAAAACCATTGCCACGCGTAAGGAGGCGGCCGAAAACCGGATAAGTTCCACCATCAAAACGAACAATTTGGCCGATGCCGAGACCATGGCCATTTATGATGCCCCTTTTTGGGATGATGTGGCCTTTGCCTGTATCAATTGCGGGACCTGTACCTACCTGTGCCCCACCTGCTGGTGTTTCGATATTCAGGATGAAACCCACGGCATGTCAGGTCAGAGAATGAGGAGCTGGGACAGTTGCATGTTTCCCTTGTTCACCCTGCACGGCTCCGGACATAATCCCAGAGGACAAAAGGTTCAACGGGTCCGCCAGCGGTTTATGCATAAACTGAAGTACTATGTAGATAAATACGAAGCCGGAATTCAGTGTGTCGGTTGTGGCCGTTGCGTCGATCAATGCCCGGTCAATATTGATATCCGGAAAGTGTGCGAGTTGATGAATAACGCCGGGAAACAATCGGTCACCTGCGCCGCCTAAGGAGAGAATCATCGTGGAGAACCCATATTTACCCTATCCGGTTCGGATTGATAACATCATCACCGAAACCGAGGATAAAAATTTAAAAACCTTTAAATTCGTTTTTCTAAATCCCGAAGACGAAGCTAAGTTCGATTACCATGCCGGCCAGTTCGCCGAACTTTCCATCGCGGGAAAAGGCGAAATTCCCATCGGCATTGCGTCGTCCCCCACCGAAAAAGGATTTGTCATGTTCACCGTGAACAAGGTGGGACTGGTTTCCTCTCACCTTCATGCCATGAAGGAAGGCGATATCATGGGCATTCGCGGCCCGTTGGGTAACTGGTTCCCGTGGGAAACGCTGAAAGGGAAAAATGTGGTGATTATCGGTGGCGGGTTCGCGTTTACCACCTTACGGGCATCGATTATTCATATGCTGGCCCATCGCGATCAATTCGGTGATATCACGGTTGTTTATGGTGCCCGAACACCGGGGATGCTATTGTATAGGGAGGAATTGGCCCAGTGGGAAAAACGAGACGACATCGATATGCATATTACGGTGGACAGCACTGACGATCCGGACTGGAAATACAATACCGGTTTTGTGCCGACCATCACCGAACAGAAGGCGCCACCGGGCGATGAAAATACGTATGCCATCATTTGTGGCCCGCCGATAATGATCAAATTTACCCAGCCGGTACTGGATAAAAATGGGTATCATCCCGAAAATATGATCATGTCCCTGGAAAACCGGATGAAATGCGGCATCGGCATGTGCGGGCGGTGCAATGTCGGACGTCATTTTGTCTGCAAAGATGGGCCGGTATTCACCCTGGGCCAGCTGAACCGGATGCCGAAGGAATATTAATCGCTCAATTCAGGCGTCGGAAAATTTTCGTATTGACAACGATTATAAGATCCGGTAATTGACAGGATTTAAAAGTGGAGATAACTGGCGGTTTGCCGAAGGTAACAATATTTCAACACAAGGAGGTTTTTAAATGCCGGATGTAGAGTTTATGGGAAAGACGTTTAGCGTGGATGAAGATGGCTTCATTGATGATTATTCCAACTGGTCCGAGGAGTGGGTCCAGCATGTCAAGGGGGAAGAGGGAATTGACGAACTGAACGACGAACACAAAAAGGTTATCCAGGTTTTGCAGGAGTACTATGAGAAGAACGGGATTGCTCCGATGGTACGGGTTTTATCAAAAGTAACCGGATTCAAGCTGAAACATATTTACGAGTTGTTTCCGTCCGGCCCGGGCAAAGGGGCCTGTAAAATGGCCGGCCTGCCAAAACCGACCGGGTGCGTATAGTCTGACTGGACGACCAGTGATTTGATTTAAAAAGCCCTGCGGCGTCAGCCGGGGGCTTTTTTTTTGTCAACCGGGAGCATGGCGAGATGATATTGACCGTAAAAACCAGGGTGAAAACGGAATTTGTGGATATCACCAGCGAAGTTAACCGGTTGCTTGCATCAACCGGATCGGTGGTGGACGGGCTCTGTTTTCTTTATGTCCCCCATACCACGGCGGCCGTGACCATCAATGAAAGTGCTGACCCGAGTGTACGGAAGGACATTCTCAAGGTGCTAAACGACATTGTACCCTGGGAAGCCGGATACCGTCACCTTGAGGGCAACTCACCGGCGCATATAAAATCCACCCTGGTGGGTGCGTCCGAATGGATTGCGGTTGAAAATAACCGGCTGGTTCTCGGTACCTGGCAGGGGTTATTTTTTTGCGAGTTTGATGGACCGCGCAACCGTAAGGTCCATGTCCGGGTTGTTCCGGGATAAGGTAAAGCCATGAATCAATTGAATGGCATTGATCGCGCGATCTTAAACCGGATTCAATCCGACTTTCCCTTGACCCGCCGTCCCTTTGCCACCATTGCCGCGGAACTCGGCCTGTCCGAGGAGCAGGTTATTCATTCCCTGATCCGCCTGAAAAAAGAGGGAATTATTCGCCGGATCGGCGGGAATTTTGTTCCTCATAAACTCGATCATGTCAGTACCCTTTGCGCCGCCAAAGTGCCCGGGGACCGGATCGATTCGTTTGCGGCGGTGGTTAATCGTTATCCCGGGGTCACGCATAATTACCAGCGCGACAACGAGTATAATATCTGGTTTACTTTCATCGCCCCTTCGATGGCGGAGATTGTCGAAAATCTCATAGAAATTTCTCGGGAAACCGGTGTCACCGATATTCTCAACCTGCCAGCCACGCGTGTATTCAAGATCAAGGCCGAATTTGAGGTGTGATAAAGGACATGAAAGACATCCGTATTGCCGTGGCGATTGTCCCTTGTCCGGTTGGTGAGATTGAAGAAAATCTTGACCGGATGAGCAGGTGGGTCGATCAGGCCCGTCGGGAGAGAGCAGCGCTTATCTGTTTTCCGGAATTGAATATCACCGGTTATACCACCCAGCCTGAAATCCGTCGGGTGGCGCGACCGATATCGGGAGCCATTCAAAATCGCCTCGTCGACATGGCACAGGCCGCAAAGATAGTCATCCTGGCGGGGCTGGCGGAGGTCGGCTCGGACGAGTGCGTTTATGCCACTCACCTGGTGATTACCCCCGAAGGCGAGATTCATCGTTACCGGAAGCTGCACCTTGCCCCCCCTGAACAGGCCGAACTGACTCACGGTGACCAGGTCCCTATTTTTGAAGCGGCCGGCATCAAGTTTGGAATCCAGCTTTGTTATGATGCCCATTTTCCTGAGCTGTCCACGCGGATGGCCCTGTCCGGCGCCGAAGTGATTTTTATTCCCCATGCCTCTCCCCGGGTGACACCTGAAGAAAAATTTGCCTCATGGATGCGTCATCTGCCCGCCCGGGCCTATGACAATAGTGTGTACATCGTGGCCTGTAACCCCTGTGGAGAAAACGGGTTCGGGCTATCTTTCGCCGGCCTGGGCATGGCCATTGGGCCGTCCGGTAATGTGATTGAGCGCTATTTGGATGGTCAGGAGGGGATGCTGCGGGTCGATTTGAAAGCAGCAGACTTGGCCGCTGTGCGGGCGCATCGGATGCGGTATTTTCTGCCGAACCGTCGACCGGAGATTTACCGGCTCGAAAACCAATAGGCTTCAGACATGATTAGTACCTGAAGGAAAGCCCAATATTTTTCCAAGTTCAAGGCGGGATTGAAATTTTAACCGGAGGAATACATTGGGTATTTTGAGGATTAAAGTTTTGATCCCAACGCCGAAATTGGGAAAATAGGGGGTTTTCATTTAGGCACTAATTACGATCGTAACGTCGCCACTATCCGTAACGGATTGTCCAGAAGGGCCAGGGCTTCCAGGATGCTGGTGCACACCACATCCGCCATGGCAAGGGTTTGGGCACTGGCGCCTTCACCCAGGATGACCGCGATTCCCAAAGCGGACGCCTGAAGCATCAATCGGTCGTTCCGGCCGTTCCCAACGGCCACCGTTCGGTCGGCCCCCAGGGATTGGACGAAATTACGCTTACCGATATTCTGTTCGTTTTCCGGCAGGATGGTAATTTTGCAGGGTAAATCCGACAGCCGTGACTTAACCTTGCCGAAAGTATCGGCGGTCAGTATATGGATGGTGAGCCGCTCGGCCAGGGAACGCAACGCCTCTTTTACCCCTGGAATGACTTCACCATCTACGGCCAGGGTACCGTTATAGTCAAATACAATATGATCGAGTGCAAGAGTCCGGTATCCGGGAATGTCGATTTCAATCAT
>JAOZUU010000426.1 GCA_029938515.1 Desulfobacterales bacterium
TGGGAGGTAAGCTGGGGGCCATGGTTGAAGTGGGGTGCGAGACCGATTTTGTGGCGAAAAACGAGGATTTCGTGGTGTTCGCCAAAAACATTGCCATGCACATTGCCGCCACCAATCCGGTGGGAATTGCACCGGAAGATGTTTCCCAGGAAACCATCGACAAAGAATTGGATATATACAAAAGCCAGGCCCTGGAGATGGGCAAACCGGAAAAAATTGTCGATAAGATCGCCGAAGGCAAACTGAATAAATTTTTTAAAGACAATTGTCTGATGAAACAGCCGTATGTAAAAGACCCCGAAAAATCGATAGCGGACCTGTTAAACGAAATGATCGCTAAAATCGGCGAGAATCTTTCCATTAAGCGGTTTGTCCGCTTTCAAGTGGGAGAATGATACCCCGTGCCTACGCCTGAATACAATCGAATCATGCTCAAATTAAGTGGTGAAGCCCTGATGGGCGATCAGGATTTCGGGATCGATCGGGACACAATCCAGTATGTCGCCAATGAAGTAAAGAGCGCCTGCGATCTGGGTATTCAGGTGGCCCTGGTGGTGGGCGGCGGCAATATTTTTCGCGGAATTGCCGCCAGTTCTTTTGGCATGGACCGGGCATCCGCCGATCACATGGGAATGCTGGCCACGGTGATCAACAGCCTGGCACTTCAGGATGCACTGGAGAAAGAGGGGATGACCACGCGTGTGCAGACCGCCATATCCATGCACGAAGTGGCCGAGCCCTTTATTTTACGCCGGGCGATACGCCATCTTGAAAGAGATCGCGTGGTGATTTTCGCGGCCGGTACGGGCAATCCCTACTTTACCACCGATACGGCCGCCGCCCTTCGGGCCAACGAAATTCATGCCGACGTCTTTTTAAAAGCGACCAAAGTGGACGGCCTGTACGATAAAGATCCGGTAACGCATGCGGATGCGACCTTTATCCGGAAGATTACGTATATGGAAGTACTGGAAAAGCAGTTGAAGGTCATGGACCTGACCGCCATCTCCCTGTCCATGGAAAACAGGCTGCCGCTGGTGGTTTTTAATTTAAATACGAGCGGTAATGTCCGGCGGGTCGTTTGTGGTGAAGATGTGGGCACGCGGATTAATAACGGTTAGAAATAATGAAACAGCAGCGAGGATGAATCCAATGTTAAACGACCTTTATCAGGAAACCAGATCTGATATGGACAAGGCCGTCCAATCATTAAAAAAGGAGTTGGATCGCGTGCGGACGGGTCGGGCCTCACTGTCCCTTCTGGACGGGATCCGGGTTGATTATTACGGGACCCTCACGCCGTTGAACCAGATGGCCTCCCTGGCCGTTCCGGAGAGTCGCCTGATTACCATTCAGCCCTGGGATGTTTCCGTGATCAAAGCTATCGAGAAAGCCATCCTGGCATCGGACCTGGGTTTGACGCCATCCTCGGATGGCAAATTGATTCGCATCGCCATTCCTCCTCTGACCGAAGATCGACGAAAGGAATTGGTTAAACGGGTCCACAAGATCTGCGAGGACCATAAGATTGGCGTGCGCAACGTCCGCCGAGACTCCAACGAAATGATCAAGGGTTTTAAAAATGATAGCGATATCTCCGAGGACGACGCCTTCAAGGCCCAGGATGAAGTCCAGAAAATCACCGATGACTACATTCGGATGATCGACGATATCTACGGGGAAAAAGAGAAAGAAATTCTTGAATTCTAAACCCGCCTCCATCCCCCTGACCCCGCCGCGTATCGATCGGCTGCCCCTGCCTGCCCATGTGGCCATCATCATGGACGGAAACGGCCGGTGGGCGAAAAAGCGATCGTGGCGGCGTATCCAGGGACATGAACAGGGGGCCGAAACGGTGCGCGCCATCGTTCGTACCAGCCGGGAAGCGGGTATTCGGGTATTGACGCTTTACGCCTTTTCCACCGAAAACTGGCAACGACCCGAAAAAGAAGTGAAAGTGCTGATGCATCTTTTAAAGAAGTTCTTAAAGGGGGAGGAAAAAGAACTGATGGAAAATAACATCCGCCTGGATGCCATCGGCCAGATTCACCGCCTGCCCGAAGATGTGATCCACGTGCTGGATCGGGTCCGCCACCGCACCGCCGCCAATGAAGGCATGCGTCTCAACCTGGCCTTGAGCTATGGCGCCCGCAGCGAGATTGTTCGCATGGTTCGACGCCTGGCGGAAAAGGTCCGCAACGGGAAACTGGCGCCCGAAGATATCGACGAAACGGTTTTATCGGACCATCTGTATACGGCTGGTCTGCCCGATCCGGACGTACTGATCCGTACCAGTGGCGAGATGCGAATCAGCAACTTTCTGCTGTGGCAGATCGCCTATAGCGAGATCTTTGTAACCGATACGCTGTGGCCGGATTTTACCAAAGAAGAATATCTGGCCATTTTGGATGCATACCAGCGGAGGGAACGCCGCTTCGGTAAAACGACTTAAATTTTTCGGTGTCCCCCGACGATAGGAGTTGCAGCTTGGACTTGAATCCCGCCGTCGGCGGGAGCATTATTTTCAAAGGTTTGCGCATATGCATTTATCCCGTTGGATTACCGGACTGATTGCCGCACCGCTGCTGGTCCTGCTGATTGTGGCGGGCAGTCTTCAATTGTTCACTCTTTTTGTGGCCGGTGCCGCGATTGTGGCCCTCTGGGAGTACAATCGGATCGTTTTTCACTTTTCTCCCGAAAGAAAGTCCCTTTTATATCTCCTGCCGGAATATATTTTTGGCGCCCTTACGGTCCTGGTCGCCGGCACAAGCTCGCCCGAATGGGTATTATTCACCGTTTTCGCGAGCCTGATCGGTTTTGGTTGCTATTCTCTATTTCGATTTAAAACGGACCCGCAAGTGGCGGGGATGGTTGCCGCCCAGGTTCAGGGGATCGTTTACATCGCTCTGCCCCTTGCCCTGATTGTCCTGATTCGAAGCGTCGAGGCCGGGACGTTCTGGATACTGGCGCTTCTTGGGATCATCTTTGCCGGTGATACCGCCGCCTATTATACCGGATCGTATATGGGAAAACACAAACTCTGCCCGTCGGTGAGCCCTAAAAAGACCATCGAAGGGGCCCTCGGCGGTTTGGCCGCAAATTTTCTGGTCGGATTTGTTTTGAAATTGTTTTTTCTTCCGGAGGTCGGATGGATATCGATGCTGTTTATGAGCGTTTTATTAGGCGCCGTTGGTCAGGTTGGGGACCTGTTTGAATCCGTGCTGAAACGGACCGCTGATATCAAGGATTCGGGCAGTATCCTGCCGGGACACGGCGGTATCCTGGATCGCATCGATGCCCTTTTATTCGCCGCCCCGGTGGCGTGGGTTTTCATTACGAAAGTATTTTAGAAAATGACCCGAAACCTGAGCATCCTGGGCGC
>JAOZUU010000427.1 GCA_029938515.1 Desulfobacterales bacterium
GGCGGGACTCTACCAATCCCGCTATTAGCGGGACTACTGGAATCAATTTGATCTACAATTAATTAAAAATATTAAAAATGGTGGAACAAGTCAAGAAAAAATTTATATTGGTTTTACCCGTATCGAGAGCTCATCGAGTTGGGGTTTGGCCACTGTCGACGGTGCACCGGTAAGGAGGCAAGCCGCTTTCTGGGTTTTCGGAAAAGCGATTACATCGCGGATGGTAGGTTCCCCGCACAGGATCGAAACCAGACGATCAAACCCCAGCGCGATACCCCCATGAGGCGGCGCGCCACTATTTAAGGCATCCAAAAGAAATCCAAATTTTTTTTCATATATTTCCCGATCCAATCCCAGTGCCTTGAAAACCTGTGCCTGCATCGATGGCTGGTGAATCCGGATACTGCCGCCACCGATTTCAGTACCGTTTAAAACCAGGTCATATGCCCGGGATCGCACCGTTTCCGGAGCGGATTCCAGCTGATCGCAGTCTTCTTCCAGCGGCGCGGTAAATGGATGGTGCAGGGCCTCAAACCGCTTTTTGTTCGCATCGTATTCCATGAGGGGGAAATGAGTCACCCACGTGAAGGCGAACACACTGTCATTGATCAGATTCAGTCTTTTTCCCAGGTGATTGCGCAAATGCCCCAGGGATTCGTTGGTAATCTTCGGTGTATCGGCCACGAAAAAAACCAGGTCGCCCGGCGCCATGTCGACCCGCTCGGTCAAAGCGGCTTTTTCCTCATCGCTGAAGAACTTGACAATGGGCGATTGCCAGCGATCCTCCCTGACCTTGATCCAGGCCAGGCCCTTGGTCCCGTATACGGCGGTCAGATCGGTAAGATCATCGATCTCCTTGCGGGAAAAATCGATGCATCCCTTTGCGTTTAAGGCTTTGACGATTCCGTTTTTTGCGACCGCATTGGAAAAGACCCTGAACCCGCTATGCGCGACGATATCGCTGATATCGGTCAGCTCGAGATCGAAACGGATATCGGGTTTATCGAGGCCGTAGCGATCCATGGCTTCCTTCCAGGTCAGGCGGGCAAAGGGACGTTCGAGGGATTTATCCAGCACGGTCTTAAATAACGCCGCCATCAACCCTTCGGTCATAGCCATGATGTCGTCTTCGCCCACGAACGACATTTCCACGTCGATTTGGGTAAACTCCGGCTGCCGATCGGCCCGCAAGTCTTCATCCCGAAAACAACGCACAATCTGGTAATAACGATCGAACCCGGAGATCATCAACAATTGCTTAAACAATTGGGGTGATTGGGGAAGGGCATAAAACTCGCCCGGGTTGACCCGGCTGGGGACCAGGTAGTCACGGGCACCCTCGGGAGTGCTGCGTGTTAAAACCGGTGTCTCGATATCGAGAAATCCAAGCCCGTCCAGATAGCGACGAACGGCCCGGGCGGCCCTGTGACGCAGAATCAGATTGCGCTGCAGCCGGGATCGTCTCAAATCGAGATGGCGATATTGAAGCCGAACGGTCTCCGACACGTCCACCTGGTCCTCGATTAAAAAGGGGGGCGTTTGGGCGACGTTTAGAATTTTCAATTCGGTGACCAGCACCTCGATTTCGCCGGTGACGAGATTGGGGTTGATCATCCCCTCCGGTCGTGCCTCGACCCTGCCTTTCACCCCGATCACATATTCATTTCGCAAGACGTGGGCCTTTTGATGAATCGCCTCATCCACCAGTGGATTAAAAACCACCTGGGTGATTCCCTCGCGATCCCGCAGGTCGACGAAAATAACGCCCCCGTGATCCCGCCTCCGCTGAACCCACCCCATCAGCACGACTTCCCGTCCGATTTCATCGACCGTCAATCGACAACAATGATGGGTGCGACGCATGTCTCCAAGTTTATCTGTCAATGATGTTGTCCTCCCGGATACGATCCCTGATCAATTTTACGAGTCCTTCAATGGGCAGTGCGAGTTGTTCCTTGGTATCCATATTCCGCAAAATGATCTCGCCCCCGGCCAGTTCATTTTCTCCCACGATCAATACGTGTGCCGCATTTAGCCGATTGGCCCGTTTCATCTGACTCTTCAAGCTTTTATCGGCAAATTCCATATCCGTGGATATACCAGTCCGATTCAGATCGCAGGACCACTCAAACGCCACCTGCCGGCTTTTTTCTCCCAGCGCCGCGATAAACACATCGGGACCGTGATCGAGGGATCGCTTCTGTTGAAGGGCAACCTCCACCAACCGATCGAATCCGATGGCAAAACCGATGGCGGGTATTTCCGGTCCTCCCAGCTCGCTGACCAGTCGGTCATATCGTCCCCCGCCGGCAATGGCATTCTGGGCTCCCAGGGCACCGGTCTGGATTTCAAAGGTCGTGCGGGTATAATAATCGAGACCGCGGACCAATCCTTTGTCCAGCAGGTACTCAACCCCCTGAGCATTCAGGATTTCCTGCACCGTGTTAAAGTGTTCCCGGCAGGTCTCACAAAGATGATCGATCAGTGCGGGGGCATCGGCCATGGCTTCCCGGCAGGAAGGAACCTTGCAATCAAGGACACGCAGTGGATTCCGATCTTTTCGCCGTTTGCAGTCGGCGCAGAGCCGATCGATTTTACTCGAAATGAAATCGTCCAGTACATTTTTAAATCCCGGGCGGCACCGGGGACATCCCAGGGAATTGATATGCGCCCGGATATCCTTGATCATCAATCGGTTAAACAATACGTCCAGCATAATGATCAACTGTGCGTCGATATACGCTGACGCCACTCCGAATACTTCGGCATTGATCTGGTAGAACTGGCGGTACCGCCCTTTCTGCGGGCGCTCCCGCCGAAACATGGGGCCGACGGTGTAGAGCTTACGAACGGGGTCGGGGGCATACATTTTGTGCTGGATATAGGCCCGCACAACGGATGCGGTGGCCTCCGGCCGCAGGGTCAACAGTTCACCCTTACGGTCGGCAAATGTATACATCTCTTTTTCGACGATATCGGTATCCTCGCCGATGCTTCGGGCAAACAGCTCTGTCCGTTCCATGATCGGAATGCGAATCTCCCGGAACCCGAAATCCTCAAAAATATCGGCGACGGTCTTTTCAATATACTGCCAAAGCGCCGTTTCCTCCGGCAGGATATCTTTAAACCCTTTGATTAGCTGGATCATTGTTGCTTACCCGTTGAAACCATCCATTTCCGGTAAATACAAACCAAATATAATTATTCGAAACAGATTCATCCGTCAATATAATTTTACGTTTTTCGTAGTTTCCTCCTCCGGGCCAACCACATCTTGATGGCGTCGTAAAAAGTCCCATCTACGGCGTTGTCGTGTTTTTTCAGATGCTCGGCATACCTTATGTATAGCCTCGCCCCTGAAAAAACACTACGCCTTGTATA
>JAOZUU010000428.1:0-2156 GCA_029938515.1 Desulfobacterales bacterium
ACTGGCTTTAGTTATCAAAGACATGGTGGGGGAGGCGGCCGCACACGACCATCATATGCTCTCCCGGGCCAAGGACAAAACCCAAGGGTTGATCTCTCTCATCGGTGACCTGCTGGATCTTTCCCGCATCGAGGAAGGATTGATCTGCCATGAACCCCAACCGGTGCATTTTGAAGAGATTCTTAAAAACATCGTTGATTTCCTTGAAACAAAAGCCAGGGGTAAAAACCAGTCGTTGACCTTAGAGTTGCCGGAAAACCCGCTGCCGACGCTTTCAGCCGACCCCATTGCCATCGAAAGTATCTTCGGCAATCTGATCACCAATGCCATCAACTACACTCAGAAAGGTGGAAATATCCAAGTGGTCATTGATCGGGCCGGTATCAACGTACGGGTAAAGGTAATCGACAACGGATTCGGTATTGCCGATAAATACTTGGAAAAAATCTTTGAAAGATTCTACCGGGTCAAGGATGATAAGACTCGCTATATTACCGGCACCGGATTGGGATTGCCCATCGTCAAGGGACTGGTGGATTCTCTGGGTGGATTTATTGACGTGGAAAGCATTCCGGGGAAAGGGAGTACGTTCACCGTTTTATTGCCGGTTAATGAGTAATTATGATTCATTCAATGCCTTTAAAAATTCCTCCGGTGGCACCTGAAGCCCGGTCCACAAGGCAAAGGTTCTCCGGGCCTGATAAGCCAAAGGTGCAAGACCGTCCATAAAGCGGATCCCTTTATTTCGTGCCAGATCCTGCCAGAAATTTTGAGTCCTGCCATAGTTCAGATCCAGGATTAACTCACAGTTCGGCAGGTCCAATTTTCCCACCAGGGTAGATAATTCAGGCGACTCATCACTGCTAGAGACCGAGGTAGCGTTGATAACAAGGTGAACCGGCAGGGGATCATCAGCAAGGGCGTCCATCCGTAAAGTTTCTCCACCGAAACGGCCGACTAATTTTTGACCCTTTGATTCGTTACGGCCCGTTATATATATAGTTTCTGTTCGCAGCCAATTAAAAATAAACGCCGCGGCCATGGCGGCACCACCGGTGCCAAAGATCAGAGCGGACTTTCCCTCGGCCTCAAACTCGGACTCATTTAGAGCATCCATGATACCGATGGCATTGGTGTTGTATCCTTTGAGGGTGTCGCCGTTGCGAACAATGGTGTTAATGGCACCGATAATGTTGGCCCCTTCAGATAAAATGTCCATGTGAGGGATCACTTTCTCCTTGTAAGGGACAGTCACATTGGCACCGGCGATATTCAGCACGCGAAGACTTTGGATCGCCTGTCCGATCCGTGCCGGCATCACCTTGAACGGCACATAGGTGGCCCGAAGGCCGACCTTTTTCATCACCTCGGAAAACATGGCCGGCGATTTGGTTCGAAATGCCCGTTCATCACCGAGAATGCAGTAGACTTTCATGGCACATAGCTTCGTAAAAAATCGCTCACTTCAGGTCTGGCTTTAGATTGGCTTCAGGTGCAAAACGATTTATCCTTACATGAACAATGAATCACAGACCCAGTTCAGCCAGGTCCGGCCCCAGATAAGTTCGTTCGTTTTCCCCCAGAATACCCATTGCCAGGCAAATAACGGTCCACAGGTGAAGGGTATGGAAATTTCCGCTGTAGTGTTCTTTTAAATCGTGGATTTGGGCATGGCAGTTGTGACAAGGCGTGATGCAGTAATCAGCGCCTGTTTCCATAACCTGTTCAAATTTCAACCGCCCATAATATCGCCGGGCCTCGGGAAAACCGGACTGAAGGAATCCACCGCCTCCACCGCAACAGAAGTTGTTGGATCGGTTGGGATGCATATCGATATAGTTTTCTTCTCCTACCACTGTTTTGACAACAAACCTGAGATCTTCGGCGATGGGATCTCCCAAGGTCTTCCGCACCAACTGGCAAGGATCCTGCACCGTAAACTTGATCTTTAAATCCCTGTTCCAATCCGAGTTGACCTTCAGTTTTCCATCCCGGATCCACTGGGCATAGTATTCGATAATGCTTTTGATTTCAAAGTTGTGTTCAATGTTGAATTTTGTCAGTCCGACCCGGACCGCGAAAAATTCATGCCCTCACTCGGTGTTGAGCCAGACCTTGCAGCCCAGATCGTCGACCGCCTTGGCCTTGACCCGGAC
>JAOZUU010000428.1:2256-3379 GCA_029938515.1 Desulfobacterales bacterium
GAACAGGTGTCATTCCGCAAGGCCATGTCGCAGGAACCCCGGATACCTTTGGGCTGTTTTTCTTTAGGCCAGTTTTTACGCACATTGGCAACAAGGCCCGGGATATCAATCTTCATGGGACAGGCATGGATACAGCGCATGCACATGGTACACCACCAGGCCCAGTCGGCAGTCATTACGGCTTCATCCATACCCAAAGCCGCCATACGCAGAAATTTCCTCGGATCCATATTTTCAAGCCCGGAAGCCGGGCAGCCGGAAGCACATAGACCGCAAGTGAGGCAAAGGTTTAAATTGCCTTCGTCAGGCAATATCTCCTTAATTTTGTCCATGAATGATTTTTCCGGTTTTCGTTTAATCTCAAGCACCTGGGATGACATTCTTCCTCCCTTAGGATTCGGGTAAAAATAAATTCACAAATTTTAGATGTTGAGCAAACGCTTTACGCTATCGCTAATCTCCTCTGCCGAGGCAGGCTTGGCGATATAGTCATCGGCTTCGGTACTCATGCCATCGGCATGGGTGTAGCGGGTCGATGTTACATGGGAAGCCACAGCGGTCAGAAGAACAATGGGAATGTCGCAGCACTTCTCGTCGTCTTTTAATTCCGCGCACATTTCGTAGCCGTCCTTTTCCGGCATCATGACATCCAGCACAATGGCATCCGGCGGATTCGCATGGACCTTTTCAATTCCTTCCACCCCATTGTAGGCTACATCCACTTCAAACCCTTCCTTTTCTAATTGCCCTTGAACAATGGAACAGAAGTCGGGTTCGTCATCTACCACAAGTATTCTTTTTTTATCACTCATGGGATTCCTCCTTTATACTAAGGTTGTCGGTTGTTTTCCTTATCAAGCTACTGCAGGCCTGGGATACAGTCCGGCGCGCTCTACAATTTCAGACACTTTTTCTTCCCATTCGATAGCCATCACATGAAATCCGCTTACGCCTTCCACCTCTTTGAGACGCTGCATCGCCTCGACACAGATATTAATTCCCTCTTCGGCCTGTTTTTCTTTGGGTGTGTCGGCCAGACGCTTGACCACTTCATCCGGTACATCCATTCCCGGCACCCTGTTTTTCATGTAGCGGGCCATACCGGCCGATTTCATGGGCGTCA
>JAOZUU010000429.1 GCA_029938515.1 Desulfobacterales bacterium
TACCGGGGAAGCCGAACAACAAAAGTCTTTAAAGGGCCATGGAAGCTCGTCTGGACAATGCAATGTGCAACAAGAGGGGAGGCTGTAACCCTCGAAAGACAAATCAAAAAACGCGGAATTGGTCGCTACCTCAAAAAAGCTCAGTTGGCAGAGTCCCGCCCACGGCGGGATTAACCATCTTGTCCGCGATTTCCGCCGGAGGCGGACTGGGGTACCAATTTTATAAGGCCAGGGAAACCCCGGCCTTATTTATTGATCCCTCTGCTTGAGGAACTTGGCAAATAATTTTTGAGCCCATCCCTTCTTCACGCACCAATAAGAAAGAAAAACACCAATCAACGTTCCCGCAGTATTACATATCAAATCCAATCTTGATGAATGTCGCGTGGGCATATACGCCTGAAAAGATTCTATGCCTAAACTAAATAAAAAACCCGCAAAAATTACAATCAGCATAGCCTGCCACAGCCGCATGTACCGCACTTGGGAGAGCCATAAAAGAAGGAAAAAGCCGAATGGAACAAATCCGATAATATTGATCAAAAAATCGCTTTTATCTAACTCATCATTTCTCCGCGGATTTAATATTTTTTGATTCAAATCAAACCGCAACGGAATGAAAAGGGAATTCTTTTTCCCCGCCGAACTATTGACCGTTCTTTCTCCGACATTTTCAAAACCATATCTGACTATGGGCCCGCTAAGCCTTGTTGCTTTGGGTTTTGAATGAACTGTCCAATTGTGATAGCTGTTTAATGCTTCTCTTTCGGTTAAAGCGCGATCATACAACGCAAATCCATAGATATTTCCGATCCAGGGAGACCCTACATTGGGACCGTTTCCTAAAAAGATGCGATAACCGGTCAATGATTCATCTTCCGGTAGCAGCCTGACTCCAGAAATCCGCCTGACCAATTTGCCATCCCGGAAAACAGCAGTCCCCTTCGAATTTGATGAGATTGTTATGAAGCTCGAATGGTTCGCGGGCAGCACCCCCCTGACACCAACCTCCCGGTAATACCTGCTACGCTTAGATTTATAGAAAAACGATCGAATGATTAAAGCCGATTTCCATTGACCGATAAAAATTTCCTGCTCCAACCCCTCACCCTTTAAAATAGCGATGCACCCGACACCTCTATGAAATTCTGCTGCTGCTTCCGCCCATATTTCCAGACTGAATGCACCTTTTTCGGAATCATCGCTTTGCGGATATACAATTGGCTGGGGTGTATATGCAATGCCACCCGTTTTAATCTTCGGGCGATTTTTCTCACCCTCAAAGTGGATACCAGTTCCATCATCGAGCAACCAGGCAGTGTTTACCGGCCTATAGCAAAACGGCCAAAACCCGAAAATAAAAATGCCCGAGCAAACGCCCAGGCAAATAGTGGCCAACAATATAGTTTTTATATTAGCCACTGAGGCACGGAGATCACAGAGAATGCTATTCCTTTTCCTTTGCCGCTTCCGGCCTCTCGGCAAAAATGAAAAAGAGGCTGTTCATCTCTGCGCACTCTGAGTCTCGATCGAAGCCCGACCTTCTTCGGAAGAAGCGGGCGGTGAATATTTTTCCTTTTTCTCGGAACGCCGCAGGAGCATCAAGATCGGCAGCAGCAAACACAATCCCAATATAAAAAACGGCTTGCCCCCAGCCCTATGCAACCAACTGTTCGTAAGCCACGAGGGGTCAACATAGACGGCCATCAACGCTAAAGTGGTAATCCGCAATGCATTTTTGAAAATCGTGATGGGAAAAATTGACAATGCCAGAATCACTCTTCGCCGGCCGGTTTTAAGAAACATGTAACCCGCAATAATACTGGTTATAAAAAGTGCCAAACTCGATCGAATTCCACTGCACTCCTTGGCAACTTCGATAGCGATGCCCGGCAGTTCAAACACCAGCCCCCGTTTAATATATGGAATATCAATTATTTCAAATATGCCGTGAACCGTATGGGCGGCCAGAACCTGCAGAAACCGGATAAACGGATCCAGGATAAATAAAGGTATCGGGATCATGAAAACCAGAAATAGCAGGGGGAACCGCGCCTGCCGGTATGCCCGTTTTCCATAAAAAATAATAAACCCACCATTCAACCACATGACAAAACCCAATGTGCATAAGAATAAAAAATCATTTTGACTAAGGCTTTTTCCGTTCGAAAACCCAATCCAGTAAAAAGCCAACCCGGCGATAACCACAGACATACCAATATACGGAGAATAACTTGAATCAGAAAACACTTTCTTTCGATTAAGGTATAAAAAATAGATACTGACGATGGGAATCAGTAAGAAATGCGAATACAGTTCGCTTCCGAATGAAAGTTCCGCTAATTCTCTCAAGGGCTTGAGATAAAAAAAGATACCGAAAATGGTAAATATGAAAAAATATAAACTTTTTATCAAAACAGTAAATCACTCCATTTAGACTTTTATAAATTAAGCTAAAACCGGCTATATCAATTCGCGATTAGCGAATAATCCTCATGATCCTATAGTTCCTGCCAAAAAAATGTCCTTGGCTGTGTGGCTCTGCGGCTAAATTCTACAATAAAAACGCCCCATACCGCATCATCAGGTACTTTCCAATTGCCTTGGGATTACGGCCCCAGACCTTCGGCCCCATCACTGCGGCCTCATCGTCCCGCTGCAAGCGACCGGATTCATGATCATAGGATACCATGGCAACCTTGCCTTCATCAAAAATGCCACCACCGTGTTCGGCACAGGCTTTTATATACTGATGTGTCGGGCTGCTAGGATCATCGGGGTT
Source organism: Desulfobacterales bacterium (assembly GCA_029938515.1). Lineage (GTDB taxonomy): Bacteria > Desulfobacterota > Desulfobacteria > Desulfobacterales > QNYZ01 > QNYZ01. The sequence continues at coordinate 2,783 of JAOZUU010000429.1, forward strand.
ATGAAACCGGATACGAGAATTGGAATACAGCAGGTATTTGGCGTTGTGGTAATCCAGGGCCACCGGGTCTTTAGAAGCTAATACCGCTTTAGTCCTCACAACCGGCGGTTCGATTCGATCGGCCAACCCGATCCATTCGGCGGTCACAAGGTGCAAGTCAGCCCTGCGAATCGTTTTAAGGAAAACCCCGATTTCAGCGCCGATCATACCCGGTTTCGGGCCCGGTGCCCACTTATCGAATGGAAAAGAATGAAAATTGTAATACTTTTTTGTAAGATATGCTCCATTGTGGGGATCGGTTCCCCCGCTAAGGTCGCTGATGCCAAGATAGTTCTTGATAGCGCTTGTGACTCCACAATAGGTACTGTGGTGATTCAATGCCGCAAAATTGATAAACTTCAATCGACTATTGTCATAAGCCCCGTTTTCCCAAATTCCATTTTTATAATCGACGATGGTGCCTCGATCGGTTTTAAATATGGGGTAAGTCATGATGGTTTCACGAAAATCATCTCCTGAAGCATGGTTCCCAAATGAAATTTTAGGTACACCGCCGGTGCCGTCACAAAACACATAACCT
>JAOZUU010000033.1:0-1080 GCA_029938515.1 Desulfobacterales bacterium
CCGCCGATCTCCACCAGGTAATGAAGAAACCCCTTTTCTTCGAGCAGTCGCGCTACCTGGTCCACGGCGTATCCCTTGGCGATGGATGCCAGGTCGAGCGTGACGGCGGCATCTTTTTTACCCAGTTGCCGGCCGGTTCCCATTTCGATGAGATCAAAACCGATGACTGGTAACAACGCGTGGATGGCTGTTTTTGATGGGACCCGATCCACTGTTTTTTTGGATCCGAATCCCCACAGATTGACCAGGGGGGCGACCGTGCCGTCCCAGGCACCTTCGGTCAATCCATAAACCCGTTTCGCCATGGTCATGACCGTCCAGAAATCTTCTGATACCTTAAATGCCTGGCCGGCTTGATCCAGGTCATTGAACCGGCTGATCTCGCTGTCGGGAATAAAGGTCGACATGCTTTGGTTGATCTTTTTCAGTCGATTCTCGATACTTTTTTTTAGTTTCCCGGCATCGATCTCCTTTTCGTTGACAACCTTGACCTGGTAAACGGTACCCATGGTCTGACCGGTGATTTTAGCTTCCCGCTCCATTGACACTGCCGTGATCGGCCGGATGCTTCCCACAATGAGAATCATTAGAAGGGCATGGATAATCGAAAACCGCCTTGAGCAAGACGGGCATTGTTTTTTTGCACTGTGGTTATTCGCAATCATTTTTTTCCTGGCAAACCCTAACAAATTCTCGGCAACTGCTCCCCGGTCAGCATATCCACAAAACGGGTGCCGCCGATACGGGTTTCCATGACAACCTTGCCCGGGTGATCCGACGTGACCTCCCCGATGATACAGGATTTTCGGCCCCGCGGATCTTCGCGCATGGCGTCCAGGACCGTCCGGCTATCAGCGGCACTCACAAAGGCCAGGAGCTTTCCCTCATTGGCCAGGTAAAGCGGATCAAACCCGAGCAGTTCGCAGATGCCGTTTACCGTCTTTTTTACTGGAATCCGTTCTTCCTGAATACGGATGCCCACTTCGGATGTCAGGGCAATTTCGTTGAGGGCCGTGCCGACCCCTCCCCGGGTTGGATCGCGCAAGACGTGAATATCCGTTCCCGTGGCAATCATTTTTT
>JAOZUU010000033.1:1180-9593 GCA_029938515.1 Desulfobacterales bacterium
ACGTATCCGTGGAAAAGGCCAGCCGCCACCTGTTTACTTCAAATATTGCCCCGTCGTGAAGGGGCGCCAGCAACGGATTGTCAAACAGGGGCAGCAGCAATTCCTGGGTCAGTTGATGGGCCAATTTACCGCCGCTGCCGTGATCGAGAAGAATTTTATCGGTTGGCATCTTTATTATCCTATCGTTAGGATCGGAGGAGTGAATCTTCGTGGTACCGGTAATAGGCGGCACAGGTCCCTTCGGTGGAAACCATGCAGGGACCGACCGGATGCATGGGGGTACATTTTTTTTTATACAATGGACACGCCGGTGGATTTTTCATGCCCGTTAGAATCTCACCACAGGCGCATCCTTTCGGATCTTCGACTTCGGATGGTTCAATTTCCATTCGTTTCCCCCCATCCATATCCGCAAACGCCTCTCGAAGTCTGAGACCGCTTGCAGGGATCGGGCCGATCCCCCGCCAGATGGCATCGGCCGGTTTGAAGACCTGTTCAATAGTCGCCCGGGCTTTCGGGTTGCCGTCTTTGGTAACCGCCCGGGGATAGGCATTCGCCAGAGCCGGTGATCCCGATTCGATTTGATCAACCAGCATACGAATCGCCTGGAGAATATCAGCCGGTTCAAAACCGCCGGCCACGCAGGGAACCCGATACTTTTTAAAAAATTGCCGATAGGCGTCCAGGCCGATAACCACGGAAACATGGCCGGGCAGAATGAAGCCATTGATCTTCGTTTCCCTGGTTTCCATCAGGGCCGTCAAAGCCGGCGGGACGGTTTTATGGGCGGAAAATAAGCAAAAATTAGGGATCTTCATTTCCCTGGCGGTCAGAACCGCAGCGGCAATAGTGGGAACCGTCGTTTCAAAACCGATTCCGAGAAAGACTACCTGCTTATTCTGGTTTTTCCGGGCGATGGACAGGGCGTCCATCACCGAATAGACCACCCGGATATCACGTCCTTCGGCGCGTTCCTTTTCAAGCGACGATGCGGATCCCGGCACCCGTATCAGGTCGCCGAAGGTTGTCACAATCACATCCTCTTTCCGGGCTATTTCGACAAATGCATCGATCTCTCCCTGGGCGGTTACACATACCGGACAGCCGGGACCGGAGACCAGGGTGATCGTATCCGGAAGAAGGTCGCGAATGCCATGACGGAAAATCGATACGGTGTGGGTACCGCAAACTTCCATCAGACGGATGGGTTGGTGGCTGATCTGGTTAATTTCATCGCTAAGCTGCCGGGTCAGTTCCGGATCCCGGTAGGCTTCGGTATGATTGGCTGTCATCATGATTGTACCGTTTTATTCAAGCCAGTGCCGCCGCGACCATCGCCTGTCCCAGGCAGATTCCGCCGTCATTGGTCGGCACAATGCTGTGAGTGTACACTTTAAGATCCCTGGCGTAAAGGGCATCGGTCAGGCCGGTCAGCAGGCGCGCATTCTGGAACACCCCGCCGCTTAGAACAATTCGGTTGATCCCACAGTCCTGGCTGATCCGTATTGTCAGCTCGGTAAACATCCGGATCAATGTGGCGTGAAACCGGCCGGCCACTATTGCCACGGAAACCCCCGCCACCAGGCTTTCAACCACATCGCGAATAATCGGTTCGGAACGAATCAAGTAGTGACCGCCGGTTTTTTCCCATTCATACGAATAGGAAGCCTTGGTTTCAGCGGCCATTCCTTCCATCTCCATGGCCGCCTGACCTTCGAACGTCACCCGGTGTCGGATTCCGGCCAGGGCGGCCACGCCATCGAAGAGCCGGCCGAGACTGGAAGTTTGGGGGGTATTGAGCCCCCTGGCAATCATCCGGCGGATAATATCTATTTTTTCGGGATCGATCTGTTCCATAAATGGCAGGTTCAAATTCCATAGATCATCACCGAAAGCGGCATCCAGGTAGCTGATCGCCATGCGCCAGGGCTCCTTGATGGCGGCGGCGCTTCCGGGCATCGGCACATAGGCCAGATGAGCCATCCGATTGAAGGCATCCGGCGTAACTACCATAATTTCGCCGCCCCAGACGTGGCCGTCGGTACCGTATCCGGTGCCATCAAAGGCCAGGCCGATAACCGGATCCGACAGACCATGTTCGGCCATGGCACTGACGATGTGGGCATGGTGATGCTGAACAGTGATTTTGGCCACATCGGTCATATTCCGGGCATACTCGGTACTCAGATAATCCGGATGCATATCAAACGCCACGATTTCAGGACGAATATCTAATATCCGGGTGAGATGATCGATGGTTTTTTTAAAAAACCGGTGGGTTGCCACGTTTTCCAAATCACCGATATGCTGACTGACAAACGCCCGATCGGCCTTGGTCAGGCAGATCGTGTTTTTTAACTCGGCCCCGAGTGCCAGGATCGGCGGCACCTCATGGCGCAAAAAAACCGGTACCGGCACATAGCCGCGCGCCCGGCGGATGGGCCGGATGGCACCGGCCGCCGGCCGTACCAGGGAATCGTCGCTGCGCAGATAGATATCCCGATTGTGAACGAGAAAATAATCGGCGATATCCGCCAACCGATTGAAGGCATCATCGTTGGCGATGGCGATGGGCTCGTCGGTTCGGTTGCCGCTGGTCATGACCAGCACGTTCGGTTCCCGCTCGAGAAGCAGATAATGCATGGGGGTATACGGCAGCATGACACCGAAATCGCGGCTTCGGGGTGCCACACTCGGCGCGATGCCATTGGGTGTCCGTATACGCAGCAGCACGATGGGCCGCTGGCGGGACGTCAACACCGATGCTTCCAGGTCGTTGACATGAACAAATCGACGGGTGGTTTTAAGATCGGCGGCCATCAGGGCCAGCGGTTTTTCTTCGCGGATCTTCCGTTGCCGAAGTCGGGTCACGGCGGCCTCATTAGTGGCATCCACGGCCAGGTGGAACCCGCCCAGTCCCTTGATGGCCACAATATGCCCATCGGCCAACAAATCGATGGTTTTTAAGATCGGATCCGCGTCTTCCACCGGCTTGCGCTGATGATCGAATAGAGCCACTTGGGGTCCGCAAACCGGACAGGCGTTGGGCTGAGCATGAAAACGCCGGTCGACGGGATCATCGTATTCGGCCTGGCAGGCGGGGCACATTTTAAATTTCCGCATGGAGGTATTGGGTCGGTCATAGGGGATATCATCGATGATGGTATAACGGGGGCCGCAATGGGTGCAGTTAATGAACGGATACCGGAAGCGCCGGTCGACGGCATCGAACATTTCCCGCCGGCAATCCTCGCATACCGATGTGTCCGGAGTGATCAGCGCCGATTTTTCGGCGGTGCCGTCGCTTTTGGCGATCGCGAATGCTTCGTGTTTTTTCAGCGCCTGAGAATAAACATTCACTTTGGTGATATGGGCCAGGGGCGGCGGATGTTTGACAAGGTCACGATGGAAGGCATTGATGGCTTCCGGCAATCCCTGGGAATGGATAATGACACCGGCGGATGTGTTGGTAACGCTCCCCGTAAGATGGTATTTGGTGGCAAGTTGAAAAACATGGGGGCGGAACCCGACGCCCTGAACAATCCCCTGGATCTCAAACCGGCGGGCGATAATGGGGGAGGTCATTCGGTAATTAAATACCGCCCTTTTTATGTTGAGCCTGCTCAACTACGGCGGCTGATTCACGCAGGATGTCAAGAGACTCCCGGGCGACGATTTCGTCGATCTTGTGAATGGCGAATCCGGCGTGAACGATCACCCAGTCACCCACCTGGGGATCTTCCAAAAGAAGCAAACTCGCTTCTCGGCGAACACCGTCCACGTCGATCACGGCCATGTCGTTTTCAATTTTGACAACCCGGGATGGTATCGCCAGACACATGCGTTGTTACTCCTTTTTTCTTTCGATAGGTTACGTCCAACCGGTCCAGTTCGGCCAAGACTTTTTCGATGACCGGATTAATTTGATTCCGCACGGTGGGCGTCAATTCAATGCCGCAAGTGTCAATATCTTCCGGCTCCACACCGATGATGACGGTTTCCGGCACCCTGTCCAAGGCATGACAAAGGGTCAGGGCTTCTAAAAAATCGACCTGGTGCAAAGAGTTTTTAGCCCGAATCCGTTCGGGGATCGCATCACCGGTCAACCGGTAGAGATCACCCGGCTTGCCTTTGTTGCGAATGGCATCCACCACAATCAGCCGGTCGGCCTGGGAAATAAATCCCAGCAGGTTAACACCCAGCACTCCCCCATCCATGAGTTCAACGTTTTCGGGAAATTCATACCGTCGGTCTATTTCATGAATCACCTTAACGCCGAAGCCCTCATCTCTTAACAAGACACATCCAATGCCCAGGATCATGATATGGGGGCGATTCACTTGCGATTCTATTTTTCGCTGACAATTCTCCGCGATTTTCAAAGGTCTCCTTACGGGATCAGCTGGTATGGTTTAAAAAAAATCGGCCCATCCGAGACAGAACCGATGGACCGATTATCATTTCCACTACCGGGTGTCAATCAAACCGCTCGAACCTTGTACACTTCATTGGAATCGGGATCGATCACGTGAACCCCGCAGGCGACACAGGGGTCAAAGGAATGAACCGTCCGCAAGATTTCCAGCGGCTGTTTGGGATCGGCCACCGGGGTGCCGATCAGGGCCTCTTCCAGGGGACCCGGTTTTCCCTTGTCATCCCGCGGGCCAAGGTTCCAGGTAGACGGCACCACATACTGGTATTGCTTGATCTTGCCGCCTTCGATCTTGATCCAGTGCCCCAACGAGCCCCTGGGCACATCGTTCAAACCGAATCCCATCCCCTTATCGGGCATCTTCCAGGCCTGATATGTCGCTGTGTCGCCCTTTTTCACATTGGCGATCAGCGCGTTGATCCAGGTTTCCATCCGCTCTCCGATCACCAGGGTCTCGATCCCGCGGGCAGCCGTGCGGCCCAGTGTCGAGAAGAGCGCTGCCGCCGGTATGCCGAGTTGTTTCAGCACCGAGTCCACAACGGCCTTGACCTCTTTATGGCCGTAGCCATAAGCGACCAGCACCCGGGCCAGCGGACCGACTTCACACGGCTCGTCGGTATACCGCGGGGCCTTGAACCAGGTGTACTTGCCCTTATCAGGATTGTATTTCGGATCTTCCTGAACCGGCTTGGTTTCGCCTTCGTAAGGATGTTTGGCGCCACCGTCTTCATACCAGGACCGGGTGACATATTCGGTTACTTTTTCCTGATCGGCCATTTTTACGCCGGCCAGATCCCGTTTCATCATCACACCTCTGGGCATGAAGAGGCTATCCGGCTCCTGGTCGGATTCGGGAAATTCACCCCAGGCCATGAAATTGGTGGTGCCGCCGATGCTACCCCATTCCTTGTAAAAAGAGGCCACTGCCAAGAGATCCGGGATGTAGACGTCACGAATAAACGCCTGGGTTTCCTTCCACAGATACAGAAATTCCGCGATGCGGTCGGGTTTTAAATCCCTCACGCAGGTAACGCCACCGATGGCCAGCGTTTGCAGATGGGGATTCTTGGCCCCGAAAATGGCATGCATCCGGGCCGCACGGGCCTGGAGCTTTAACGCTTCCAGGTAATGGGCCGTCGCCATCAAATTGGCCTCCGGTGGCAGCTGATAGGCCGAATGCCCCCAGTAGGCGTTGCTGAAAGGTCCCAGTTGACCGCTGTCCACAAAAGTCTTCAACCGCTGTTGAACCTGTTTGTAATAGGCTGCGCCGCCCACCTGGGCATTACTGACATTGTCGGCTAAAGCGGCCGTCTTGGCCGGATCGGCTTTCGTGATGGCGCTGACAATATCCACCCAGTCGAGGGCATGCAAATGATAAAAATGAACAATATGGTCGTGCTGAAACTGCGCCCCCATTAACAAATTTCTTATAATCCGGGCATTTTCGGGAATTTCCACCCCCACGGCCATTTCGACTGCCCTCGCCGAGGACAGATAATGGGTGTACGTTCAGACGCCGCAGGAGCGCTGAACGAACAGCGGGGCGTCCCTAGGATCTCTTCCCTGAAGAATGAGTTCAATACCACGAAACATCTGGGCCGAACTCCAGGCGTTGACGACCTTGCCGCCCGCCACCTCGACTTCGACGCGCATATGACCTTCTATCCTGGTAATTGGATCAATGGTGATTCTCTCCCCCATTTTAACTCCTCTCTTTTATATAAACATAAGGTTAAGCGGAAATTTGGAACCGCTTAGTTTAGAGTTCTTCGAAAAACGGTGTCATCTCATCCCAGAAATCCGGTTGACTGCAGCCGATGCAGGGATGGCCGGCTTCGATGGGCCAGCTGGTGCCGTTATTAAATTTGGCCACCGGGCAATTGTTATACGTTTCCGGCCCGCGGCACCCCATTTTGTACAGACAATATCCCATGGCCGCCTCTTCGGAGCCGAATTCCTCTACAAATTCGTCATTTTCGAAATGGGACCTTCGGGGACACTGATCGTGGATGGTTTTTCCATAGGCAAACAACGGACGTCCCAGGTCATCCAGGTCGGGCAATTTTCCCAACAGAAGATAGTTCACTACGGTACCCACGAAATTGACCGGATTGGGTGGGCATCCCGGAATATTCAGGGTTTTGATGCCGAGGGCGTCGCCCACTCCTTTATATCCACCGGGATTCGGCGCGGCCGCTTGAACACCGCCAAAGGCGGAACAACTGCCCATACAAATCACCGCCGCCGCTTTGGTACAAACGTCCTTGGCAATCTGAAGAAAGGGACGGCCTCCGATTTTACCGTAACCGCCGTTAAACTTGGTGGCGATGGCCCCTTCCACGACGCAAATGAACTGGCCGTCGTATTTTTTCACCGCCTGATGGAGCTGGTCTTCCGCCTGCTGGCCGGCCGCGGCCATAATGGTTTCATGGTACTCCACCGAGAGGACTTCCAAAATCAGGTCGTCCACATAAGGATACTGGGTCCGGAGCAGTGCCTCGGAGCACCCGGTACATTCGGCAAAATGAAGCCAGATCACCGGCGGTCGCTGGGCCGTGGCTGCGAGGACTTCTGCTACTTTGGGAACATAGGCAGCCGACAGTCCCATGGTGGCGGTCAGCGCCGTGCAATATTTCATAAAATCCCTTCGGGAAACACCCCGTCGGGTCAGTTTCTCGGCAAACGCTTTTTCCGGTTCCATTCACACCTCCTCCGTAAAAATTATCGATTAACTTCTAAAAACAACCGTACATCCTGAAAGGACTGATATGGCTCTAAATATATTTTATCGCCATCGTATCGGAACTCATTGTTATATCATCAAATTCCAACAGAATGTGCCGTTCCCGGTCGTAAATACTAACAATAGAACTGTATATATATCAGAATTTATTTCAAAATCAAAGAATGAAAAAATATGGATAAAATATGGATAAAATACACATATTATTCAAGAGACCGGAGGTAAGTTCTCAGATTCATTTTGTGGTTTTTAATCTTCAATTTTTCACGGATGTGGTTGCGATGGGTGTCGATGGTACTGGGCGCCAATCCCAACAGTTGGGCGATTTCCTTGGTGGTTTTTCCCTGTTTAACCAGATCGGTGACACAAATCTCCATAGGTGTCAACCGTTGAAGCCCGGTCGATAAGGAGCGGGCAAATGGTGATACGATTTGACGCAGGTCGGCTTCTATTACACCCAACATCACTTCTTGATCCGTAGAAAGATGGCCTTCTTTCATCCGTTCCAGATGGGGCAGGATCAGTGTTTCGATGTTTGCCAAAATATTTTCGGCCAAATCGGCCTTATCTTTTCCATGTTGCTTTAATAACACCCTTAAAGCGATGTTCGCTTCTTCCAGCCGGACAGCCTTTTGTTCCAACTCGTTATGGGTTAATTGTAAGGCTTTTCTGGCCTGGTGGCAGGTGGAAATGTCCCGGATAAAACCCCGGACGCCGATCGGCTTCTGATTTTGAAGGATTGGCGTGCAGAGAAACGAGGCCGGAAAAGTACCGCCGTCCTTGCGGATGGCAATATAATCATTGCATTCGGTTTCATTACCCGAAGTGATACGAACATAATTTTTCCTGGCCTTCGGTAGGTTTTTCAGGGAAATCAGATCGTAAATTTTCAATCGCCGGATGTTATCGTGGTTCGAATAACCGAATTGATGCATGCCGCTCCGGTTCAGATAGGTAAGATTGCCGTTTGGATCAGCCTCGTAAACAGCTTCGGGGAGCATTTCGGCCAATTCTCGAAAATGCCCACCGCCTTGAATAATTTTCGCCTCGGTCCGCTGCCCTTGCGCAACCATCTCTTCCAGCTCTTTTATCCGACGGGCCAGGTCTTCGTAAGTTGGTTGTTTGGTTGTGCCGGAACCGTTCATATCAAATTACCTCCCGGCATCGATACATTGACTCATTGAGATACGCATTCTAAACAACCTGAAATAATGAGATCGTAAAAAGTAGCGCTCATA
>JAOZUU010000033.1:9693-11971 GCA_029938515.1 Desulfobacterales bacterium
AGATACGCATTCTAAACAACCTGAAATAATGAGATCGTAAAAAGTAGCGCTCATAACCAAGCCATTAAAAATTAACTACCTTCGCTTCGGCCGCCATATCAATCAGATGGGGCCCACCATCTAACGCCATATTGGGGAAAAATTTTGCTTCATCCACATTCCGATTTTGGGCGCAGGGTGTGCAAATACCAACTTTAATCTCGTTTTCTACAAGATAAGGCAGATAATCGTCAGGGCAATCACCGGTGGTTGTCGTCATTGTAAAATCACGGTCTTTGTTTGCCCACATAACCCCGTCGTCAATAAAAAACATATCCACATGGTGATCCTTCGAATGAGCAATTTTTGCAAACTGGCAGCACCGTGTCAGGGCTTCATTATCGTCTTTGCTTAAAATAAATAAAAAATTCGCCATTACCTTCTCCTTTCTATTTTCTTTGACCCGTCGGGTATCTCTTTACATATGATGGTATTATTTTTCCTATAGCAGATTGAACCAATTTTTTAAATATCATGGGTGCCATGCCACAAAGGCCACTGTCATTCCCGATTGCCCCGAAATGACAATTATTCAATCTTTTGCAAGTTTGGAAGGGCGATGTGACACGGGTGAAAAATCGGTTTTTAAAATAAAACCAAGAGAGACAAGAACGAGCACAAAGGCCATAATAAAAACAATGCGATAAGAGTTTCCTCCCAGTTCCTGGAATCGGTCAAGAAATCTTCCGCACAATAGCGGCAGTGCCGCTGAAAGCGGCAAAGTTATTATTGGGGCGACCGCAAAATAACGGGTGGAGTCAGATAATCCCGATAGCTTTTTCACTGCCGGCGCATACGTCAGCATACGGGTTCCCCGGGCAATCCCGAGCAGAAAACTGGCCAGCATAAAACCCCAGTTCGTCCCAAAAAAGATTAATATAAGAATGGCGTAAAGAGAAGCCGATTTTTCAAAAACGTACTTTCCCTTTAGAGAAAATAGCCCCAGCGGACCCAGTAGAATATTGGCACAGATGGCGCCGATATAAATGCAGCCGACAAATACGCCGGCGGCGAGGGCGGGCGCGATCCCGCGGTACGTCGTCGCGTAATTGGCATAAAACGAGATAATCGTAATAATGACATATAAATCGACATCTCCGGCTAAAAATGTCAGAAAGTTTTTATTCCGCCAGACTTGTTCAAGGGATTCACGCACGTACTGAAAGAATAGAGGATCATTATCCGAGGCAGCAGCACGGTCTTGGGGAAACTCTTTGGTTAACAAGAAAAACACCGCGCTAAAAGAAAAGATGATTCCGATTACCACAAAGATCCAAGCGGAATGCCTCACAGAAAAGGCATATCGATCTACAAAATGAACGATGTAGAAACTACCGGTCAGTTTGGCGATATTTTGAGCAATCAGCATAAACGCCAGACCGGAGACGGACCGATCCTCAGAGAGAATCTTGAGAAGATAATTCCACCAGACCGGCAGGGTCATGCCGATCAGTATGGAAAAAATGGCATAGCAACAAAAGAAAATGACAAGAAAGTAATCGGTCTGGCCGAAAAGCAACAGGGCGAGACCGATCAGCACCAACATGACTCCGGAAATGATATGTAAAAGAATGACGGCATACCGTTTCAATGCCATGTTTTCCGTCATGTAGCTGGAAAGCAGGGCAAATACAGAAATACCGACAAAAAAGAAAAACGGGATCAAGCCGATGGCAAGGCTGGATGCGCCCATGTTTTTCAGGAAAAGCTGCAAAAACGTCGACTCGATGACCACCGGCAGGCCCAATCCCCAGAGGAATTCAACGGCTGAAATGCCAAAGACGTTTCTACGATAATAACGATCGAGATCCAATTGATCACTCATGTTGTTCAATTTATTTTTTCCGAGGGTCTAATTCTTCATCCCCGTTAATTGTCTCTGTTTCTTCCGGTTTCATGGAAGCACCGGGTCGGCGGAGCCAGGCAACGGCGAAAATCGATAAGAGCAGCAACATCAACATAAAATACCACGGAAAGTAGCCGATGGATTGGCGAAACACCAGGCTCTCCAAGCCATCGCCAATCATGCCCGGTCTCCCGGCGGCGCTTATTTTTAACCTTGCCAATAACAGGGAATAGATCAGACCGATACCACCGTAGGCCAGATTGTACGACAGCCCTTTGAAGCTCAGGATCGTGGCACGCTGATGAGACGGGGTAATCCGGTTTAAGTAGTGGCTGCCGAAGAAATGGGTCATCATCATGATTGCGGAAAGCATCATAGCGGGAATGACGCCGA
>JAOZUU010000430.1 GCA_029938515.1 Desulfobacterales bacterium
CGATGACGGTGTGGTGGAAAAAGATGACAAGGGCAATCCGGTATATCGGACCAGCATGAATCCGATTTATATGATGGCCGACTCCGGGGCTCGCGGCAGTAAAGATCAGATGCGTCAACTGGCGGGCATGCGGGGATTGATGGCCAAGCCTTCCGGAGAAATTATTGAGACGCCCATCAGCGCCAATTTTCGGGAAGGGCTTACCGTGTTGCAGTATTTTATCTCCACACATGGTGCCCGTAAGGGACTCGCCGATACGGCCTTGAAAACCGCCAATTCCGGCTATTTGACCCGACGGCTGGCCGACGTGGCTCAAGACTGCATGGTTACGAAAACCGATTGTGGTACCATGGTCGGGCTGGAGGTGGAGCCGTTAATGGAAGGCGGTGAAGTGATCCAGAACCTGGGGGATCGAATATTAGGTCGGACGGCGCTGGAGGATATTATCGACCCATATACCGAAGAAACGCTGGTACGGGTCGGAGAATTGCTGGATGAAGCGGCTGTTGAGCGTATTGTGAAGGTCGGAATTTCAAAGGTAAAAATTCGATCGGTACTGACATGCAACGCCAAAAGAGGCGTTTGTGCCACTTGTTATGGACGCGATTTGGCTCAGGGCAACCAGGTTGAAATCGGTCAGGCGGTGGGTATCATGGCGGCCCAGTCCATTGGGGAACCGGGGACGCAGTTAACCATGAGAACATTTCACATTGGCGGCACGGCCAGCCGACGGGTGGAACAGGCCGATATCCGCGCCAGGGCTGCAGGACGAATCAAGTATTTAGATTTGAATGTGGTCAAAAATGCTGAAAACGAACGGATCGTGATGAATCGTAAGGGGGGTGAGTTTGCAATTATAGGCGGCGATCGTGAACTGGAACGGTTTCCGGTGATTTACGGGGCCAATTTGGCCATTGAAGACGGACAGGAAGTAAATATCGGTGATCTTCTGGCATCCTGGGACCCTTTTACCACACCCATTATTACGGAAGTCGATGGAAAAGTAAAATTTGGAGACCTCCAGTTGGGTAAAACCATTCAAGAGAAGGTGGATCCTGTTACAGGCAAATCCAGCCGGACCGTTATCGAATCAAAAAACGTCGATGACCGTCCTCGTATTTCTATTAAAGATAAAAATGGAAAAACGGCCAAATTACCCAGTCAATCAGGCGTTGCCCGGTATATATTACCGGTGGCAGCCATCCTGCTGGTTGAAGAAGGTGACGATGTTAAAGCCGGTAACGTTGTGGCCAAACTGCCCAGAGCCACTACTAAAACCAAGGATATCACCGGCGGACTGCCGCGCGTGGCTGAGTTGTTTGAAGTGCGGAAGCCAAAGGAGATTGCCGTTTTAAGCGAGATCGATGGGTATGTTTCGATATCCAAATCAATGAAAAGGGGTAAGCAAAGAGTCACCGTTACCCCTGTGGATGTAGGTGATAATAAGGAATATCTGATCCCCCGGGGAAAACATATCAATGTGTATGAGGGTGACTATATCCGGGCGGGTGACCCGCTTATCGGAGGTTCCGCAATCCCCCAGGATATTCTTAATATCAAGGGGGAAATAGCTCTGGCCCGGTATCTGGTGGACGAAGTTCAGGAAGTTTACCGGTTACAAGGTGTGCGAATTAACGATAAGCATATTGAAGTAATCGTTCGCCAGATGATGCGACGTGTGAAAATCGGCGATGCGGGAGATACTGATTTTGTTCCGGAAGAACAGGTGGATAAGATCAGATTTGAGGAGGAAAACGCCAAAATCATCGAAAAAGGGGGTGAACCGGCCAAGGCCGAAGCTCTGATTCTGGGCATTACCAAAGCATCACTGTCGACGGATAGTTTTATTTCGGCGGCTTCCTTCCAGGAGACCACCAAAGTGCTGACCAATGCAAGTATCGCCGGAAGCGTCGATCATCTCCAAGGTCTTAAGGAAAATGTGATCATGGGCAGACTGATTCCCTGCGGTACGGGTGTTAAATCGTATGGTGAATCTATTCCACACTGAAAACTTCAGAAAATGCCCTGATAATTTGGAATTGAGCGGAAATAGTACTTGACAAACCTAAAAAAAAGGCATAAATATATACATTTTGCCGGTCAGAGGGAGATCCCTTTATAAATGGAAATAATACGAGGACAATATGCCCACAATTAACCAGCTTGTGCGAAAAGGGAGAAAACGTATTAAGAAAAAGACCGGCACCCCGGCGTTAAAGGGCGCGCCGCAGAAGCGTGGTGTATGTACGCGGGTTTATACATCGACTCCTAAAAAGCCGAACTCCGCTCTTAGAAAAGTGGCTCGTGTTCGTTTAACAACCGGAATTGAAGTATCGGCCTATATTCCCGGAATGGGGCATAACCTGCAGGAGCACTCGGTTGTCCTGGTGCGCGGCGGCAGAGTTAAAGACCTTCCCGGTGTGCGTTATCATATTGTTCGCGGAACCCTGGATACTTTGGGGGTTGACGATCGTAAGCAAAGCCGATCCAAATACGGCACCAAAAAGCCGAAGTGATTTTCATTTGACGGCACATCATCAATTCCATTTTACATTCAAGGAGATACCAAGGCAGCCAGGAGGAGGCGACGACGGCATACTAATCGTACGCTGAAGAGTCGACGACGCAACGAATACAGGTAGTGATTGAATGTAAATTGGAATAAAGTAGAAATAAACTATCAGGGCAACGCAACAGGGTAAAAAATATGCCAAGAAGAAGAGAAGTCCCGCATCGGGCCGTGCTTCCCGATCACAAATACCAAAACGAGCTCGCTACCAAATTTATTAATAAGCTAATGCGGGATGGGAAAAAAAGCACGGCTGAATCGATTTTATACGATGCCTTCGACCTGATTGAGGGCAAGACCGGCGAATCGCCTTTGACGATTTTTGAAAAGGCCATTGATAATGTACGTCCCAAGATCGAGGTTAAATCTCGACGTGTGGGGGGCTCAACCTACCAGGTACCCACGGAGGTTCGTCCCAGCCGGAGAACTGCGCTTGGCATCCGCTGGCTGATTTCCTATGCCCGAAGCCGGCATGAAAAGGGAATGGCGGCGAAATTATCCGCTGAGCTGCTTGATGCCGCCAATAACCGGGGACTGTCGGTTAAAAAGAGAGAAGATACGCATAAAATGGCGGACGCCAACAAAGCTTTTGCTCACTTTCGCTGGTAGAAATTGATATGAATCGAGCCGAGCATTGTGATCTGTTTTTTTTGCATCGGCTTTCTTGGAAAATTGAACTAAAAGAACGGTAATCAATGCAATACTATCCATTTGTTTTGATGGAGGAAATCTGATGGCCAAGGAGAAATTTGAGCGGACGAAGCCGCACGTAAATGTAGGTACGATT
>JAOZUU010000431.1 GCA_029938515.1 Desulfobacterales bacterium
GATACGGATTATCCGTCGGCAGCGCACGGATAACTACTAACTGCTGTTAACTCGACACCACTATATCGTACCAAAACACTCCTGTATGTCAAGTAAAAATAACCATAACATTCTATTTATAAAGAAGTTACAGTGCCAAACGCCAACATCCAAAGACAACAGGCACATCCCGTTGCCACCACACCCCGAAAAAACTTCAGGAAAACAGAAAAAAAGTATTGATGTGGTGAATATGTATTCATAGAATGAACATATATTCTACAGCTTGGCCCTAATTTGGAGATAAATCATGAATAAGACAAAACTGTCTCGTAAAGAAAAAGACAAACTCAGGCATAGAGAAGAAATATTGGAAGCGGCACTCATCCTTTTTTCCAGCAAAGGTTTTCATACTGTTTCCATGCAGGATATTGCCAGTGATTCAGAGTTTGGTGTCGGTACGCTGTACAATTTTTTTGAAAGCAAGGAACAGCTTTTCGTTGAGTTAATGAAAGCGGGTATTGAAAAAATTGGGCAATTACTGATTCCGATTTTAGACTCAAACCAGGAGGAGGAAGGGAAGTTGTCAGAATTCATTCTTGCGCATGTTGACATAATCGAAAGCAACATCGAATTTATTAAGCTCTATGTTTCCCAGTACGGAATGAGCACATCAGCAAATCCAATGCTCAAGAATATATCCGTTTTAAAGACGACTGTGGCTTCAAAACTTGAAAGCATCATAAAGGCGGGTATGCGAAAACAGATATTTCGGCGCGTTCATCCGGAAATCGTGGCGTTGTCTCTTCGGGTTACAGTGGAAGCATTTAGTCTTGAATCCTCTGAGCATTTCGACAAAGTAAAAGTAAAAGAAGGGCTCTTGAAAATAGAGAATTTTTTCCTGAATGCTCTGCTGAAAAAAGAAACAGATACTAAAATAATCTAATTTGACCTGATTTGGAGAATAAAAATGCACCGTAATATAAGTTCTCACTTTTCCCGATTAACAGCCCTTGAAGGTACATCCGGCGGGAAGTCTATGCAAGCCAAAGCGAATGCTTACAGCCCTTGTCATGTTGTCTTATTGCTGGGCATCTTGCTGCTGTTGACCGCAGGCGGCTGCAAACAGAAAGGTGGACCGCCACAGGGCGATCCCGAAGTGGCAGTCGTTACCATTCATCCGGAGCGAGTCGTCATTACGACCGAATTGCCTGGCCGAACATCGGCTTTTCGCATTGCTGAAATCCGCCCCCAAGTTAATGGCCTTATACAGAAACGCCTGTTTACGGAAGGGTCCGATGTCAAGGCCGGTCAGGTACTTTATCAAATCGATCCCGCCCCATTTCAGGCGATACTCGACAGTGCCAGTGCGTCTCTTGGAAGGGCCGAGGCCGGTCTGGGTTCGATTCGGTTAAGGGCCGAACGCTACCATGACCTGCTGGCTGACAAAGCGGTGAGCCAGCAGGATTACGATGATGCCTTATCGGCGATGAAACAGGCCGAGGCGGAGATTAAGTTTTATCAGGCATCCGTTAAAACGGCCCGTATCAATCTGGGATACACCCATGTGACTGCTCCTATCTCCGGCCGCATTGGTAAATCCAGCGTAACCGATGGTGCTCTGGTAATGGCCTATCAGCCCATCGCTCTGGCGACGATTCAACAACTGGACCCGATTTATGTGGATGTGCCCCAGTCCACCACCGAAATGCTGCGACTGAAACACCGCTTAGAGGACGGCCGTCTTCATCACGATGGAACAAATCAGAACAAGGTAAAGCTCATCTTGGAAGACGGGACGGCCTATCCCCTGGAGGGGATACTTCAATTCCAGGATATTACGGTGGACCCGACAACCGGGTCAGTCATCCTGCGTGTCGTCTTTCCAAATCCCCAGAGTGCTCTTCTACCGGGTATGTTCGTTCGGGCGGTGATTACAGAAGGCGTCAATGAGCAGGCCATCCTTATCCCGCAGCAGGGAATCTCCCGCACTCCGAAAGGAGATCCCTTCGCACTGGTTGTGGATGCTGACAACAAAGTCCAGCAACGGACGCTCACGCTCGATAGAGCCATCGGCAGCAAATGGCTGGTTTCGTCAGGTCTTAATCCCGGCGATCGGGTCATTGTCGAAGGTGTTCAAAAAGCCAGACCCGGTGCTCCTGTAAAGGTTGTCCCGTTCGCGGCGGCTCACAAAGAGGGTCCAGCGGTCGAAAAGGCAGTTCAGCTATCTGAAACGACGAATTAAAAGGAAAAATCCTATGCTATCAAAATTCTTTCTGGATCGACCTGTTTTTGCCTGGGTCATTGCCATTTTCTTCATGCTGCTGGGTGCACTGGCCATTTACAAGCTGCCCATTGCCCAGTATCCGCCCATCGCTCCACCTTCCATCGCCATCGAATCTTTCTATCCCGGTGCTTCGGCACAGACGGTGGAAAACAGCGTAACCCAGATCATCGAACAAAAGATGACCGGCTTCGATGACATGCTCTATCTCTCCGGCACGAGTGACGCAGCGGGTGCCTCGCGTATTGAATTGACCTTCAAGCCGGGAACCGATCCTGACTTGGCTTGGGCCCAAGTACAGAACAAGCTCCAGCTCGCTATGGCCAGTTTGCCGGATGTGGTCCAGCGCCAAGGGATTAAGGTCAGCAAGTCCACGAGAAATTATCTGCTTATTATAGGGTTGATCTCCGAAGACGGCAGTATGAACAGCGATGACCTGCAGGATTATGCTCAGTCCAATTTGGAGAAGGTTTTGTCGCGTGTGCCCGGTGTGGGTGAGGTTGAAAATTTTGGTTCGCAATATGCTATGCGCATCTGGCTGAACCCCGATAAGCTGACTAACTACCATCTGACGATGGAGGATATCATTCTTGCACTGCGGGCCTATAATGTGGAGATTTCCGCAGGACAGTTCGGCGGGCTTCCGGCGGTAAAAGGTCAGCGGCTGAATGCCTCGATCATCGTCCAGAGCCTGCTCCAAAGCCCGGATGAATTCGCCGCCATTCCCCTGCACACCAATCCGGATGGCTCCATCGTACGCGTTAAGGATGTGGGAAGGGCCGAATTGGCATCCGAGTTCTACGATATCGATGCTCGTTACAACAGCCATCCTGCGGGTGTGATGGCTATTCGGCAAACGCCTGGTGCCAATGCATTGGATACGGCCAATGCCATCAAGTCGAAACTAAAAGAGATGAGCCGCTATTTTCCGCAGGGGATGAAAGTCGTCTATCCCTATGACACCACCCCGTTCGTTAAGGTGGCCATCGGTGAGGCGGTTAAGTCCCTGCTCATGGCGATTGTGCTGGTCTTTCTGGTGATGTGGCTGTTCATGGGGAATATCCGCG
>JAOZUU010000034.1 GCA_029938515.1 Desulfobacterales bacterium
CCATCCTCGCGCTCATGCTTCAAGCCCAGCGACCCATGATGTATTCGTTCAACCGGCTCTACTACGCCATGTGCCGGTTGATGTCGCTAACGGGACATTCCTCGAACACCGAGCTCTTCCTCCGGTTCTGTTTCGAGGCCAGCTTCACCGTGCCGCCGGCCCACCTCGTCTGCGGTCCGCGCGGGTACACCGTCCAGCTCACTTTTCCGCGATCCAACGCGCGCGCGGCGATCATCGAGTTGCTGGGAATCTGCCAGTCGTCCCCCTGCCCGCCGGTAACGACCATCCTGCGTGCGCACAAGCCGGACGACTGCCTGATCTCCTTCTCCGAGGACGGTTACAGCCTTAACTTCGAGTTCCACCCGAAGAAACGCCACGAGGCCGCCAGCCGCAAGGCCGTCGACCGCCTTATCGATGCAACGGTCCGGCGCGGCGGTAAAATTCACCTTGCCAAGGACCAGGTCCTGACACCCGAACAGTTCTACCGCATCTTTCCTCGCTACCGGGATCTTCTGGTGATCAAGCAACGAATCGATCCAGACGGCCTGTTCACATCTGACCTGGCACGCCGCGTCGGTATAGACCCTGTCCTGAACAAGCAGTGACTAGAATCTTCGATGCGCAAGCCCGGATTAGAAGAAAAATATAAATGAAAGTAAACAATTGGTATTTCATAGCCGCTCTGGCAGGTCTATTTTTGATCCTGGCGGGAGCACCGCTTTTTTCGGACGGCATGTTTATCGACGGCCTGGACGGCGCGACCATCGCCCGAAATCTTGCCCAAGGAAAAGGGAGTTTTTGGCAACTTCACCAGACCGATACGCTGCCGATTTTCCATGACCACCCCCCATTGAGTTTCGGCATCCTCGCCCTCTTTTATAAAGTATTCGGTGATTCCATCCATGTTGAACGGTTTTATTCTCTGCTGACCTTTATCATCGCCTCCATTCTGGTGGCACTGATTTGGCGGGATACAGCTGAACGTCCATATCGTCCCCTGTTTTGGCTCCCGATATTTTTGTGGGTTACCATGCCGAAAATGTCATGGGCCTACGCCAACAATATGATAGAGAATACGCTCTGTATTTTTACGCTGTTGGCTGTTTTGTTTGTGGTGAAAAGTGTCGGTGCAAACCGATTTATTTACATTTCCGCTGCCGGGCTTTGCCTGTTTTTAGGGGTTCTGACCAAAGGGCCGGTGGCCCTTTTTCCCTGGTCATCATTTTTATGGATGTGGCTGATATGCAAAAAATTATCTTTTAAGCGGGTCGTAGCAGATACGCTGATTCTCATAGTGGTTACGCTTTTCCCGTTTTTAATGATCTATTTTTTCATGCCCCAGGGCTTCGAAAGCCTGAAAACTTACGTGGATATACAGGTGATCTACAGCCTTACCGAAAAACAGACCGTGTCATCCAGGTTCTATATTGTTCATCGAATGATCAAAGAGCTGATTCCCGCTCTTTGCCTGACACTTGTCATTCTGCTCATATCAATCAAATCCGGTTTTAGAATAAGGCTGCGAGCCATTTCAACTCGCTTTTTGTTTTTCGGCCTCCTCGCGCTTTCCGCCGTTATTCCGATTATGGTGAGCCTGAAGCAAAGAACCTTTTACATCCTGCCGTCCCTGCCGTTGTTTGCATTGGCATTTGCAAATTTATTTGCGCCCGCCATATCGAGATTGACCAACTATATTGATGCAAACACCAACCGAGCGAGACACTTCAAGCTTATTTGCGTTATCATTCTCATCGCCGGGGTCATTCCGACATTAATTTATTTTGGAGATTTGAGAAGGCAAAAGGCGCTGTTATCCGATGTTTACGCAATTATTGATGTCGTCCCCGCCGGCAGCACCATCGGAATCTGCAATGACATGTATACAAACTGGTACCTGCACGGTTATCTTGCCCGCAACGCGGACATCAGCCTGGATCGATACAATATCCCCAACCGAAAGTTCCTCCTGGTCGACGAGACTGTCTGCAAGGGGTTCAATTCCTATCTGTACGAGAAAGTTGAGCTGAACACTACAACGGTTAAACTGTATCGGTATAAGGGTCACGGAAAGAAATAAATCCACAATCTTACTTGTCTTTTCGCCCGTATTCAGTGCTGATGCCAACGGCGAATATGTTTAATATGCACCATTGGCATCAGCACTGAATACGAACCAAAATCCGGCG
Organism: Desulfobacterales bacterium; assembly: GCA_029938515.1. Lineage (GTDB taxonomy): Bacteria > Desulfobacterota > Desulfobacteria > Desulfobacterales > QNYZ01 > QNYZ01. The sequence goes on from JAOZUU010000034.1 coordinate 2,187, forward strand.
TCATATTTATGGATTTATTTATTTCCGTGACCCTGAGCGCCGGTCAACAGCTCCAATGCTTTGGCAATGACATCTTCCGGTGTGATTAACTTCAGGCAAACATTGTCACCATCGCAGGGTGTGTTGCGATGATTATAAGCCGTAACACAGGGTGAACAATTCAGCTGACTGAATAAGTTAACGGCATTGGGGCTCAGAGAACCATATAAAACAGGCGTTTCGGGGCCAAACAGGGTGATCGTAGGGATACGGACAAGGGCGGCAAAGTGGCCGGGCCCCCCGTCATTGGTTATTAAAAGGGAAGCAATATTCAGTATAATTAGCAGTTCCTTAATTGTTTTGGTATACCCCGCCAGGTTCATGCAGTCCGCTGAATTGCACTGCGCGGTAATTAATTCACCCAGCGGCCTATCCGGCTTGAGGCCAATGACGCCAACGGCATACCCTTTTTTTAAAAACGTTTTGGCAACCTGCACAAAATATTCTCTTGGCCAGGCGCGGATGGAAAGAAGTCCGCCGCTTGGATAGATAAGAACCATTTTCTTTTTGGTTGAGTAGCCGTAATCCTTTTCTAATCGGTCCAACATTTTAATGGTGTCATGATCGCTGAATTCTAGTTTAGGCAGGTAACCCGTATAATTTGTTGCCGGCGTTTTTACTTTGGGGGTGGTTGTGGAGTTGATAGCTTCCACCAGGGTAATGAATTGTTTGGAGATGTGGCAATAAGGGTTATACAAAACTTTCCGGTTGATAAAATTTCCACGGTATAACCCCTCCTGCGTGTAGCGGTGGAAACCGACGCGGGTCCTCGCTCCAGATGAGAATGAAAACAGGCTGCTGATCCGTGAGAAGAGTTCACAATCAATAGCGGTATCGATACCCTCTTTCCGTAACGTCCTGAGCGTTTGCAGGCTGTCCAGACAAAACTTTACTAAAGAGGCATCATTTATCGTCAACAAATTATCCCTGGGGACATGACCCAGAAGATCGACGACTTCCTTATTCCTTTCCAGGGTCAATAGATAGAGGGATGCTTTGGGGTACCGCGCTTTTAAATATTCAAACATCCGTGATGATACGACCAGGCTGCCCATTTCAGATAATAGAATGACAAGAATCTTATCTGTCTTGGTTTTATTTGCTCGATTCGCAAAAGGATAATAGAAAAAAGAAAGGACACGGCAAATGAAAGTCCCGAGGATCTGATCAATTTTTCGTTGGGTGTCAATTCGCATATTCGGTTCCCACAGTATCCCAGATTATATGATGCCAATCAAGGGTTATGGCATACCAAAATGGCCACCATCATGCAAATAGGGTCAAATAATCTCATATATGGATAACCGTATTGCGCTGTTTTTGCGGGAAAAATCGGCTTGACAATACGATCGGTACCCGGTATTTGGATCTCAAATGTTTCAAAACCAAACAGAAATAGCCTGTTCCCTCCACGCCAAGGGGGCTGGAAGAATGTCGATCCTGAATGATGTCACGAAATACCGCCGAGAGAATGAGTGAGTCCAGACTAAACTGGTTGGGACCGATTCTGATCACCCTGATCGTGATCATCGGCTACGGCATCAGGCCGACTCGTCTGCCGCTCATCAGCGAGGAGACCTGCCGCGCGCGCCACGGCATCGAGATGTTCGAGAGCGGCGACTGGCTGGTGGCGACACTGCAGGGCGTGCCAATATTAGACCGTCCGCCGCTGCAGTATTGGACCTTCGGAATCATCCACGGGTGGATCCACCCGCTGAACCCGCTCACCATTCGCCTCACGCAGGTCGTTATCACTTTGGTGACCGCACTTCTGGTGTGGTGGTATGCCCGAAGGTTCACCTCGCCGACTGCCGCCACGGTCGCCGGCATCGCCTACCCGACCATGGGCCATGTCTTTGACCTGGGCCGCCGCGCCGAGACCGACGCCCTCTTCACCTTGCTGGTGGCCGCGTCCCTGCTTGTGTGGCACGCGGCCTACAGCCGACACCGGTCACCGGTGGCGGCCTGGACCGGGGGCTGCATCCTCGCGGCCATGGCGGCGCTCACCAAGGGCACCCAGGCCATCGTGGCGTTCTTCGGATCGGTGTACCTCTTCCTGCTGATCAGACGCGACTGGCGGAGTCTCCGGCATGGGTCGCACTGGATCGGCCTTCTCCTGTTCGTCGTGCTGATTGCGCTGTGGCAGGTGCCCTTCTGGAGAGTGGCCGGCTGGCAAGGGACCTATGGTTCGTGGTTTGATCCTGGGGTTGGCCGGCTCGGGATCAATCTCGCCGATTTGGCCCTCCATCTGCTGTCGTTCCCGTTCGAGGTGCTGGGCGCAACCCTGCCGTGGTCGATACTGCTACTCGGAATGCTGCTTCCCGGCTTTTGGCGGCTCAATGAGAAGTTGAGATCCTCGGTCTTGTTTCTTGGGATCTCCATCATAACCATTCTCGTTCCGGTCTGGATCAACATCGGGGGCAAGCCGCGATACACCATGCCTCTCGAGCCACTGGTGGCCGTGCTCTGCGGCTTCGTCGCCTATCGCTGTCTGGCGCCGGATGCGTCGCGGGGCCTCCAGCGTCTGTGGCGGGGGTTCTTCGTGACGTGCTCCGTGCTCCTGGCGGTTGGCGCAGTATTCGTCCTGGCCGCAACCATTGCCGCAGACACTACCCGCTCCGCATGGGCGACGGAGCTGGCCCAACCGTGGCCACTGATGATGGTTCTTATGCTGGGTTCGATGGCCGTGCTTGCCGCGGCCTTCCTGCCCCGCTCGGTGGATCAAACCACCTCTGCCGTGGTGCGCACCGTAACTCTGGCGGCGATGGTGGCCGTCATCTTCAACGGCCCTGTCCTGAACGGCCAGGCCGCCAAACGAACCTACGTCGGTCCCGAGATCAACGCCCTGAGGAAGAGCCTGCCGCCGGGTGCCCGGTTGATCAGCTTCGGCACCCTGCACCAGCACTTCGTCTACTGGTACGCCGAGCCGATCCCGGTGTTTCCGGTGCCCAAGCGTGCTGAAAATGTTCCCGAGGAGGTGGTGTACTTCGCGGTTAACCCCGCAATGGTCACGGTCAACGATCTGCCGTTCGCCTGGGAAGAGGTGGCACGCCTCAACATGGACATCAATAAACACCCGCCCCCCATCATTATCGTCGGCCGCAGGGTCTTCGACTGAATTAGTTCATACTATCAGTGCGTGGAATAGTTCATTGTCATCACATTTCACGCATCATAGTCAGATGGGTAGGGGCTTAACAGCCTGTTGCTGGATATTTGTTAAAATGAAAGATTTAACCCATTTACAGAGCAAAACCATAGTCATCTTACTCCTGGTAGTCGGTTTTATGCTCTTTGTTTATAAGGTAGGAGACCGGGATCTCTGGGCTCCTGATGAGGATGAATATGCCCAGATAAGCCGTGAAATGATTCGAACAAATAACTGGATTTTCCCTACGGTTAACGGCGAGCCCTGGACCATAAAACCGGTGCTGTATAACTGGCTCGTTTCGGCCATTTCACTGCCATGGGGAGACGTGGATGAGTTCCGGGCCCGAATCTTCTCCTCTTTAGCCGCCCTGGGCACCGTCCTGGTCACCTTCCATCTTGGTAAGATGGCATTTACACCCCTGGCGGGCTTTCTGGGTGCGCTTGCCCTCGCAACCAACATCCTCTTTCTACAACATGCCCGATGGGCCCAGACCTACATGCTGTCGACATTTTTTGCGGTACTTGCTATTTATCTCTTTTATCGAGGGTATCGTGCCGAAAATAAAAGGACCATCTCCTATCTTTTAATGTATGCTGCCGTCGGGTTGGGTGTTCTCACCATGGGACCGGTAAATCTCGCGATTCCCGGCCTGGTAATTTTTTTCTATCTCATCGTAATGAAGGACCTGAAACATATCTTGAATATGAGAATCGTCCTGGGAATTCTCATTTTTTCGGTAATCACCCTTCCATGGTATGTTCTGGTGAGCTTAAAGGGCGAGTATGGTTCCGAGCTATTGATTTCAACGAATATTTTACGATTTTTCACCCCGCTGCATCACGCGCAACCTTTTTATTATTATTTTATAGACCTTCCCTGGGCTTTTTTTCCCTGGTCGCTTTTTTTGCCAGGCGCCTTCCTGCTGGCTTTCTCAAAACGATCGCAAGATGACCGGGAAACATTGAGGTTCCTATTGGTATGGGTCATATCCCTGTTAGTGTTCTTTTCAATATCGAGGGGCAAACGACCGCAATATATCCTTTCGATCTACCCTGCTTTGGCGCTTTTGGTAGGCCATTTAGGAGACCGGGCCGTGCAGTTATGGCAAGACAGGTATTATCAGAAAGCAATAAATATTCCTTCGCTTATTCTCCTTGGTATCTTAGCACTTATAACGGTTGCCTTACCCGTGGTTACCGGAATTTATTTAAAGGACTGGTTCAGCCTGGCAATCGGAATGAGTGCCATTACCGGAATATTCGTTTTGCTGATATGGTTTGCCTGGCGAAAAAATCAAGCGCAGCAACTCATGCTTCTCCCTGCCGGGTTTATGTTGGTATTTATTATCTATGCCGTTCATTTTCTTATACCTGAGATGGAAGAATACAAGTCCCCACGACTTTTCTGTGAAGAGATCACCAAGCGTGTCGAAAAGGGTGCCGATTGGGCCATGTATCAGTTTTATCGGGCAGCATATGTCTATTATACTGACAGTTTTACCAAGGTTTTGAACACGGAAGAGGAGTTGAATCATTTTTTGAATCAACCCAACCGGTCTGTCGTTGCCATGCGAGAAAGGGAATACCAGAATTTAAATGAAAGCCTTAAAGCTAAGTCGCACCTTATCTATCAAAGAAAAATTGGGCATAGGCCCATGGTGCTAATCTCTAATCAGAGGGAATAAGGGACCCGGAAAGAATAAAATCCAATGATTGGCAATGACTAACCCTAATCACACAAATGTTCCCGAGAACGGTGGAAAAACACCGGCGCTGTGGGGCTGGCACACTCTGTTGAGTCTCGGGATCACCATTGTAGTATTCATTGTACTGGCAACTTACGTCGACATACAGCACCTCTGGAAAGAATTGAACGCCAGCAATAAATGGCTCCTGCTGCTGGCCGGGTTATCGCATTATGCTACCTATCCGGTTCGAGGCATGCGCTGGAAGTATAGTCTGCGGCACCTGCAGGTGCGATGCAGCAAAGCCCGCTTTGGGCTGCTCGTATTTTTCTACAATTTCGTTGACAACCTGGTCCCTGCCAAATTGGGCGATCTTTATGCCGGTCACCTGGCCCGAATCAACTGTGGAATCAGGCGCTCGTCCGCCCTTGGATCAATCCTTTTCCTGCGCACCCTGGATGCCTGGGTGGTATTCGGATTGGCGGCGATGGCATCCTGGTACCTGTTTAAGGGATCGATGCCGGCATCGGTTACCTGGGCATTGATTATCGGCTGCATGTTTGCCGTGGTTGCGACAGTCGTCATGCTGGTTTTTGTTCTGCTAAAACGCAAGGTGCCGGGCTGGCTTCCCGAAACGATTCGTAAAATGATAGAAGCATTTCGGTCGGGAATGTGGCCCAAGCCGAAAGAACTGATCCCTATATCGGCCCTGACCATGGTTATCTGGATATTGGAAATAGCGTGGGTATTTCTTCTGGCCCTGGCATTTAATTTGCGATTCAATACGGTGGAGACCGTTTTCTTGACAATGATCCCCTTGATTGCCAGCGCTTTTCCCATCACCCCTGCCGGAGCCGGGGTTGTCGACCTGACACTTTTTACCTGCCTGCGTGTCATCGGCGTCTCCTCTCCACTGGCTGTTTCCGTGACCGTGGTAAACCGGTTTATCGATTACTGGCTTCACATTTTACTGGGCGCGCTGACCTGGACTATGCGAAAACATATTGGCCTTCGGACCTGGAAAGATGTGCCTCCGGAAACAGTTAAAAATGGATATACTGAAAAAACTCTTGTTGAAAAAGAGGATGTAACGTGAAAGTAAAATCGATATATCCGAGAAATCTTTTAACCGGCTAAAGATGAGGAAAATATGGCGATAATCGGTAGTATACCGCGACGATGTGTAAATCTTCCCCCGGGCTCATTGAGTTCCCTTATCAGTTGTACAATTAGCGGCAGGCTGCGGGAGGGGCCGGCGATCAAGAAGTTCTGCAAAGAATTCGGCGACTGGCTGGGAGGGGCGCATGTCCTTGGTGCGGCATCGGGGAGGTCTGCGTTTCAACTGGCGCTTGAGGCACTCGGCCTTGAAAAAGGAAAAGAGATCGTCTTTCCGATTTTTACCTTTCCCGTTATGCCCATGGTGGCTAAGATGCTTGGCTATAAGCCGGTCTTCTGCGAAGTGGACCCGATGACGTTTAATTCAGGACCCGAACACATCGCACCAAAGATTAATGAAAATACCGGTGCGGTTTTGGCAACACATCTTTTCGGGCAGCCCTGTCCGATAAAAGAAATTGCCACCCTTACACGAAAGCGGGGTGTTCGTCTGATGGAGGATTGCGCGCATGCCTGCGGGGTACGTATGGATGGCCGTCTTGTCGGCACTTTTAGCGATGTCGGCATCTTCAGCTTTGCCGAGGGAAAAAATATGCCCTGTTATGGTGGTGGCGCTATCGCAACTGCCGATGAAGAAATTGCCCGTCGGGCGGCTGAAATACTTTCAAAAGCAAACATGCCGGAAAAAAAGGCCATACTTAAAAAGGGGGCTGATATCTGGCTGAAATGGCTGATCACCCGGCCGGAAGTATTCGGGCTGACGGTGTACCCGGTACTGCGCCTTAAAATGCTAATGGGCCAGGATCTGATGGATTCCGATGTTGGTGAAGAACTGCTGGAATCATTTGCCGCATCGAACCCTCAGGTAGTTCGAATGAACAATCTTCAGGCGGAAATCGGTCTGCGTCAGATTAAAAGAATCGATGCATTTAACGAGGGTGCCCGCCAGAATGCCCGCATGCTGACCGAAAACCTGGCCGGTCTATCCGGCATCGGTGTTCCCAGGTCGGCCGACGGCGAACATATTTATGTCTACTATCCTTTAACGGTCGCATCAACCCGACGGAATGACCTTCGCCGCTACCTGTTAAAAAATGGTTTCGATACCAAAATTACAGATATGTCGGATTGCCAGCTGCTGAAACAATTCCATGACAGCAGCGCTGAAGAAGATCGAAGCGGTCCGCGAGAGGCATCCATTCTGGAAATATGCGTGTATCCGGTGATATCAGAAAAAAGTATCCGAAGGCTGGCCCGAGTCATTCAATCCTGGGTGCAACGATCATAAACAGAATTCCGGAAGTATTTTTCCAATCGCAAATATAAAAAGGCATGATTTGTCATAAGATTTCATACATTCAACCACGAATAAAAAAGATACAAAGACATGGACATAATAGCTGATCGCATGAAAGATATTCCGACCTATCTGTTTATGCACCTGCGCAGCAAGATAAAAAGAATAGAGGCCACTGGTGGCGACTGCATCTCCCTGTCCATTGGTGATCCGGATAAACCGACGCCCGCGTACATCATCGAAACACTCAGAGAAGTTGTTCTGGATCCGGGCAACCATCAATATCCCACCGATGAGCAGAAGGGTATGCTGGCCTTTCGTGAATCCGTTTCCCGCTGGTATCAACGAAAATACGGGGTAACGCTGAGTCCGGAAAATGAGGTTCTGGCCCTCGGCGGCTCAAAGGAGGGCATACATAATTTTATGATGGCGGTGGTCAACCCCGGTGATATTGTGCTTATCACCAATCCCGGTTATCCAGGGTACCGTGCAAACATCCCCATAGCCGGCGGTCGGACATATGAAGTTCCGCTGCTGGAAAAAAATGACTTTCTACCGGTGATCGAAGATATTCCGGAAGATATATGCCGTAAGGCAAAAGCCTTCTTTTTCAATTATCCGAACAATCCCACCGGCGCATGCGCCAACCGGAATTTTTTTTCTCGCCTGGTTGCGTGGGCAAAAAAGCGCCAGATCATTCTGGTTCATGATAACCCTTACAGTGAAATTGTCTTTTCAGGTTGTGAAAAACTGAGTCTGCTCCAAATACCTGGAGCTAAAGATATCTGTGTCGAATTCAACTCTTTAAGCAAGTATTATAACATGACCGGCTGGCGGATCGGGATGGTCGTCGGCAACGAGAAAATCATTGAGGCCATGTGTAAATTTAAAGAGAATGTGACTTCAGGCGTATTCAACGCTATCCAACTGGCCAGTATCAAGGCCATGGATGAAGGGGACGAGGACATCCAGAGCATGCTGGGCATCTACGGTCGACGGCGAAAAATGGCATTGAAAGCTTTCGATCAAATGGGTATTTCCGTCAAACCCGGCATGGGGACGTTCTATCTGTGGCTGCCGGTCCCCAATGGTCAATCTTCCATGGAATTTGCCACAAAACTTCTGGATGAAGTTTGCGTACTGGTAACGGCAGGTACGGCATACGGTGAATACGGTGAGGGCTATTTCCGTCTCTCATTGACCCTTCCCGACGATCGCCTGGCGGAAGCCCTGGAGAGAATGAAACAATCCATTGATAAGGGTCATCCCGCCACTGCAAGATAAAAAACCAAAAGCAAATACCATGAAACTTGATGAAATTCGAAAAAAAATAGATAAAATCGATCATGAGTTGCTGGTATTGCTCCAGGAACGGATGGGGCTGGCATTAAGAACGAAAAAATTCAAGTCGTCGGTAAGCGATCCAAAACGGGAAAAAGATGTGCTCGCCCGAATCGATCGGATGGATCTGCATCTGGTGGAACGAACCTTTATCCATCACCTGTTGCAAACCATCATGAAGGAGAGCAAAAGGCTTCAGAAAGAAGATCGCCCCCTGGTCGCCTTCCAGGGAGAGCACGGTGCTTACGGTGAACTGGCGGCCCGGAACCTGGTTCCCGGCGGGGCCTATATCCCCTGCATGGAATTTACCGATGTATTCCAAGAGGTTGAAAGCGGTAACCTGGAGATGGGTGTCGTCCCCGTGGAAAACTCCCTGGAAGGGGCCGTCACCCAGGTGAATGACCTTTTAACCAGTACAAATCTTAAAGTCGTCGGCGAGTCCATCGTCAAAGTAAAACATTGTCTTATCGCGTTAAAATCCACCGGTTTTAAGGAAATCCGCCAGGTTTTTTCCCACCCCCAGGCTCTGGCCCAGTGCCGAAATTTTTTAGCACGTCATAACCTGGAACCCCGGCCGTATTACGATACAGCCGGGGCGGCCAAAATGCTGGCAAGGGAAAATCCCAAGGCCACGGCGACCATCGCCAGCAATTTATGTGCCGATTTGTACGACCTGGCCGTTCTTAAAAAAGACATCGCCGACGGACCTTCCAATTCAACCCGATTTTTATTGCTGTCAAAAGAAGCGTATCAAAAAAATGGGGACAAAACGTCAATCATTTTCGCCACACCTCATCAGGCCGGCCGGCTCTACGCAGTCCTCGGCCTGTTCGCCGAGGCTGATATCAACTTAACCCGGATTGCTTCCATACCACTTCGTTTGGATCCGGGAAATTACAGTTTTTTTCTCGACTTTGAAGGATCTCAGCAAGACCAAAAGGTCAGAAACGTCCTCAAGCAGATGGAAAAATTGACAATATCCCTGAAGAATTTAGGAAGTTATCCAGCCCATAAAATCAAAACC